>NZ_VTYA01000024.1:0-50907 GCF_013114135.1 Vibrio sp. 03-59-1 | reverse complement strand
CTTTCAATGAAGTTCCCACGATAAAGAAGCCGCGAAAAATGAACTTGAGCCAGCGAAACTTACTAACGAGGAGACTTGCGTGACGTTGCAGCTAATTAACCGACGTACTTTCTACGTACGATGGTCATTTTGATGGCAACTTTCACGGGACGAACAGGTGTGTAGCTCGAACGCAGAAAAAAGATAAACGGATATTTTAACCCTTTGAATCTTATGCAATATAACGCCGCGTTAAGTGGTGAGCAACGCTACCACCTTACCTAAACCATTGTGCCGTAAACACTAAAACTGAATCAAACCGAAAATGCCGAGCGTTGGGAATCCGTCTTAAACGCTTTGTTAGGGCGAAACTCCTAGCGCTTTTCGAGCATTTGAACCGATAACCGATAGGCAACTTTCAGCATTTTCTCGTAAGCCTGATAACTTTTGAGTGTCAATCGAGCTTGTTTCTACACGAAAAAGCTCATTTGTAAAACTTAATACAGCTTGATAAGAATGATCATCAAGCAAGATTGCACTTGAATGCGCATGCTTTTGCAACTTTATGATTGCTTCGTTAAAGGCTGATTTCTGAGAGTTATATGAAGCACTATCATGCTCAACTCCATCAAGCTCAACATCCAGAACCATATCTGCATAGATTATGACCATGCTAAGCAGTTCTGATATTTCGGTATAGCAATGTAGTTTTTTATCCCACCACTTTTCAGACTTAAACTTCCTCATAGCTAATTTTACCGAAATATACGATGCTGTTATTGCAATAAACAAAGAGGATAGCAAATCCAGTAAAATGCTATCTAAATCACCGAAAGTCATTAATTCTCCTTAGCCCTAACGCTATCTAGACTGAACTTTGCAAGCTTAATTCCTGATACCGCGCCGCATTTCACTAATCAGCCTTAGCGACTCAACCTGTAAATGTTCTGATGCATCAATAGCATAACGCGAACACATTAGCTCATTCTCGTAATTATACTGTTAATATCGTCATAGTTTCGAATATTAGAAATTTTCATTAGGCTGATCATAAACACAGGACCATAATATAGCATTTCTGATACAAAATCTTGGTGGCATTTGGGCTTAATGTTCACTAAGAAACTGCCTCACTAGCGCCCTAGTCCATGTTTTACTATTTGGGCTCTCTCGCCCAAGTTCATTCAACTTTTCAGCAATTTGTTGATGGTATAAGCCCTTCTCATCCCAACGTTTAATCAGTTCAAACGTACTCATATCATTTATGGTTTCTGAGTTGTTATCCGCTTGTGTGCGCACACCTAGCCGAGCATCGTTTTCAAGCTGTGCGCACACATCATCATCGATAGCCTCATTGGCTACTTTTTCGCGACATGCTTGTTTCACCCAACTTGAAAAGTTAACATTTTCTGGCTTCACGCCCTCTATCTCATTCACAAGTTCGTGTTCAAACCGGATGTTTTTCTTGATCGACTTTCTATTGGTGTTTGTATTCAAAACAATGATGATTTTTTGCATGGGCGCACACTTAGAATGAATGACGGGGAAAGTGTGCGCACAAAGCCATGGATTGTGCGCACCGTTTTTTGAGGTCCTAGTGGATGATGGTTTTAATCGACGTGTCGATACGAGATTCAAGTGCAGCGAGGATCCAAATTGAGTCGCGAGCCGACGGATTATTTAAACATTGATGGAGCACACTAATCACACCATCTGCAACGTAGGAAGCAAACTGGTGTTCTCTTTCCTGTTTAGTGGGCATGAGCTTAGCTCTCTCACATATCAAGGCATAAACATCATCTTTGAATTCATCAATATCACGATGAGTTAAGGTTTTAAATGACGAACGCTGCATCACATCAAAACACAAGCTGGTGCAGTGAATGGCTAATGGTGAATACTTCATAACTGTCCTCCATTATTCAAAAATGCGGCAAATGCACTTCCATCTTGCCTTGTCAGGTTTGGAACATAACGGGAGTACACTCGAAACAACATGGTTGTCGTAGTGTGTCCCATTTGGTTAGCAATCCACTCGGGAGACTCTCCAGAGGCAAGCAATAACGTTGCGAAGGTATGCCGAGTCTGATAAGGATTACGATCTCGTAGTTTGGCTTTTTTAAGCGTCGGGTACCAAATGGTCCGTGAGACGACGGCATAATTCAATGGTTTGCGTTTCGCATTGGTAAACACATACTTGTCTTTTAAATAGGCCGTTTTCTTATGTGTTTTTAAAGCATCGACAACGCTATCCGTCAGGCTGATCACTCGGTATGAGCCCTCCGTTTTTAACCCCGACAATTCCCCCCTAACTAAGCTTTGACGAACAGTGACGGTTTTATTGGTCAAATCAACGTCATCCCACATCAACCCATCAATTTCACCTGTACGAAGACCTGTAAAAAATCGGGTAATGTAATAGCTGCGAAAGTTATCAGGGACTTCGCTCAAGAAATGATTCACTTCCACAACCGAAAATGGGTCCACTTCTGTACGCCCTACTTTTAAGGCTTTGATATTCTTCCACGGTGAGGTAAAGTCATATCGATCGGCGGCTTCATTAAGCAATACCCTTAGGGGTGTCATGATGTGATTAATGCGTGATGGGCTAAGAAAGCTACCTTTTCGTCCCGGTACTTTGGCGAGGATGGAACGAAACTGTAGGATTTGCCCCTTATTGATGGCGCTGATCTTCTTATTCCCGAATGAAGGGAGCAAATACTTATTCAGAACGCCTTCTACGTCTTCATAATGACCTTTACTCCATTCTATTTTCATTTCTGCTAACCAAGTTTGAGCGAACTCTTCAAACCTTGGTGAGTCTGGTGCATTGAAGTAAGCTTTAGCACTACCCTCACGATGCTTTATCTCTTCAAATCGTTTAGCTGCCTTACTTTGGGGGAAGTATTTTTTATAGTCGAACGAATCAAGTATAATTTCTGCTTCAATGCGCTTAAGTAACTTTTCTAAACGCTTAGTATTTACCGCATTATTAACCAATTGAGTATGTTCACGACAACGCTGACCTTTATATCTGAATTGCAAAACTAATTTCCCATTTCGCACATTGAGTACACCCATAACAAGCTCCTATTGCCCTAAGATCAATGATTGGCTAGAAATGCCAACAAGCATTTCCTCTTCGACTCGTTCCCATATAAAAAGAATTTTTCTTCCTCCAAATGGACGAATGTAATGAATCCCCTCAAATAAAACCGAATCTTTAAGTTGTTCCCTGATAACTCGCGCGTCATATTTTATTCGCACAGAAAGTTCTGCGGTTGTCAGATAGGTATTATCCATCGTACAATCTCCTATAAACATTATTAACTTACCAATGAACTAAATGTTCTCCTGTAGATTACAATGTAGCATAAAAATGACCTTTTACAACCATTTTTTACCTGCAGCAGGACATTTTAAGCAGGAGAAGAACATGTTGAAGTGCCACCTTTCTAAAATAATGGGAGAAAAGCGGCTTAAAATTGCGGATGTTGCTAGGGATACGGGTGTAAATAGAGGGACAATTACACGCTTATATAATGAAACAGCAACACGTGTAGAACTTGATGTAATAGATAGTCTTTGTGAGTACTTGAATATAGAAGTTGGAGAGTTACTGGAAAGGCAAAAAATTGAAACAGATTAGTTTTTCTCATATTGGGCTGAGGATTTTGGATTTTCAGCTCCATTAAGCGCAATATTAACCAAAAACAAAAGTAGCCACCGTTTTGGCCACAAGATGGCCACCGATGGTTTCTACAAAAGAAAAAATCGGAAAAATAATACGTCAGACACACAAAAACACGCAGCTAAGCGTTTCTTTTTAAAGATTTTTTGGATTGTAAAACAGAAGGGAGCAATTGGAGCGTGCAGCGGGAATCGAACCCGCATCATCAGCTTGGAAGGCTGAGGTAATAGCCATTATACGATGCACGCACATCGCGTTGGAACGAGATAGATAATGCCACATCTAACTGAAAAGAAAACCTTTTTTTTCATATTTATGTTTAAGTGCGCATTTGTTATTCGTAACGTCGTTTTTTTAGACAAAATAGTAACTATTTCTTTAATTACGTATTTCTAGAACGTAGCGATTCTTCCCTTCTTGCTTCGCTTGATACATCAACTTATCAGCAGCATCGATATTAATTACCTTCGGCGCACAAGAATAGAAAGCACAACCAACGCTGATACTAATGTTAAGGTTTTCATTCTCAACCTCGATCGGCATATGAAAAACGTTGTGACACAAAGCGTCAGCGACTATTTCAGCGTCACTGCACGCAATCCCCCTCAGGTATAAGGCAAACTCCTCTCCTCCGATTCTCGCAAATAACGTACCTTCAGGTAATCCGTTACCGCTCCGTCTTGCAACTTCTTTTATCACCTCATCACCGCACATATGGCCATAAGAATCATTAATCACTTTAAAGTTATCAATATCGAAAACCATCACCACAGCACTTTGACCCGTATTTTCGATTTGCTCTAACTGTTGCATAAAATATCTGCGGTTACTGATTCCTGTTAGTGAATCTGTATATGTCATCCTTAACAAGTTCTCATTCGCGGATTCCAATTCGGCTGTCCTAGCCCTAACTGTTTTTCGAAGTTGAACAATATAAACACTCGACATCACGATGATAAACACCGCAATACCTGGAAAAAGATAAGGAGGATAAACGGTTTCTATATGCATCCAATGATTTAATATTTGCTCTTTTGTTTCAATGCCTAATAAGCCATATGAGTTGTTTATCGATTCGAGTAACTCAAGATTTCCTTCGGCAACCGCAGGACGAAGTTGAACTGAATGTATGTGCATCACGGGTGCATATTTTGAAGGCATGCTGGCGGTATGTGTGTAGAAACTTGCCACCTGAAGATCGGTGATAAATGCATCGACCTCTTCGTCAAAAGCTGCGTACATCAAATCTCTGTTTGTAGCAAATTCGACTAATTTAAGCTGTGGAAATTGTTGGGATACGTAATAGCCATAAAAGCCATCCCGTACAACGCCGACACCTCTACCGCCTCCGTTTTCAAGAAAAGCATCAACGCCTTGCTTCAATAAGCTTTGCTTAAGAAAGATTTGACTGTTAACCGTTAAAAACTCATCGCCATAATCAAGGAATTTGTCCCTTGGTTCAGACCAAGCAAGGCCGCCATGAATATCCACCTCTCCATTTTTGACCAGCTCGATAGATCGACTCCAATCAGTCAAAACGAACTCTACTCGACGTCCTGTTTTATTTGAATAGGCTTTCCAAAAATCAATAAGAATACCTTTTGGTTCTCCGTTAGAGTCTAAATATGAAAATGGTTTCCAAGCTTTAGAGTTACTGACAGTAAGGGGAGGTAAATCCGATTGTGAAGGCTCATGCGCATAGATTGCGGATGAAAACGAAAAGAATATGCCTGAAATAGCCCAAAAGATGAATCGGCATGTCGTGTTATTCATAATATTATTGATGCCTTGTCATTTAACAGTACGGATTATTGTTTATTGTTTTGCACATCAGATGGTTATTTTCCATAACATCACTGAAAATATCCAAGTCGCCATTTATTTTCCGGCTAAATATACTCTCATTAGACAAATTCTGATATTGAAAGTCAAAAATTAGACATGGGCATCATTCTACTCCTCGTTTTAACACTTTAGCTCTGTTACATTTGCGCCATTGTTATCCAGCTCATAAATGACCATGCCCTCCCAATATCGAATCAATAAAATCGTGGAGATTGGCGACACACTTCACCGCAGTGGTTGTGCCTCTTATAAGGTAGAAAAATACACTCAGCATTATGCGAAAAAACATGGTGTTGATGTAATGATACAAGCGACACCTACAACGATTAATTACCAGTTTCCAGATGACAATAATGCCGTGGTTCTCAAACGACTAAAGCCTGCATCTATCAATTTGAGTTTGTTAGCAAATACGATCATTCGGATCAATACACCAAGTAACGAGCCGCTTCCTGAACCCACAGGCTATCCTAAATGGATTATTGCACTTGCTAACATGGGGATCCCCCCTGCTTATTTACTTCTAATAGGTAGCACGATGGAAGCCGTAGCTTTTTCTATCGTACTGGGCTTCTTAGTATGGCTTTGCCAGCAAATATGCCACTCCAGAAGAGCTATTGCAGCTGAGTTTATTGCCGCGCTAGTGACGGGGATTTTTGTCGCCTTTTTGGCAAGTACAGGCTTACCCATTCCCATTTGGGCTTTATGTATTGCGTCTGTTGTATTGTTTGTTCCCGGCCTTTCAATCGCGAATGCTTTAGAGTGTCTAGCTTTTAATGATTTAGTATCTGGCACCAGCTTGCTCGGACAGTGCGCGCTTTCCTTGATTAAATTGTTTGTCGGTATCGTCATGGGGCTAAACATTGGCGAAGCAATATGGGGACAAGCCGTATCAATCTCTTATACCAATGCGGTTCCAACTTGGTTGCACGTCTTAGGATTGCCGATTATTTCGATATGTATTGGCATTATTTTTAATGCGAGAACCAAAGATATTGTTCTTGGACTCCCAGTGGCCGTGCTAGGAATGTGGGGGCCATTCTATTTAGGGTTTGATAGCGGTTGGATTGTCGGAACTTGGGTTACAACAGTATTGATCACCCTATATGGCACTTGGATTGCTAAAAAAATGGACCTCACAGGTTCTATTTATATCGTTCAAGGCATTATCATACTTGTCCCTGGTAGCCGAGTTTTGGTGAGCGCAAGTCAATCTGTATTTGAGCAGTCTATCCTGCCAATTCCAAGTATCGGACTCTCTGCACTGTTTATGTTCTCTGCCATTGTTGCCGGACAAATCACAGCTTACTCTATATATTCACCAAAAATAGAACGGTAGCCGCAGCCAAAAACACCTTTTTATTTTATAGACACGATCAAATAAGTAATTACTGTCGATCAACTTCAATAAAAAAGCCCTATTCGAAAATAACATTACGCTACTTTTGAATAGGGCTCTTTGCCACTATGCTTAGCCTTCCTGACAAAACTGCCTTTCCCTTTTTTGGCTTTCACAACTCTTACAGTAAATAGTTTACTCGTTACGATTGCTTTTAATGCATTGTCTTTCACAACACCTCGCTGATGTTCAACCTCAAGATTTGAAGGGTCTATCACCGCTTGCTGCCTGTTATATGATTCTGCTCTTTTTTTCTTTTTCAAAATGAACCTCCATCGGTCATATTTCGGTTCGAATTTTGCTTAAAAAAGACGCAAGTGTCAAACTCAAAATTTCAACTCGATATAATAAAAACTTTGGCTTGTCACAAAACAGTCATTCCATTGCAACATTGAGATAAGTAGATGAATCTAAACGAGACAAAGAGCAAGTAACGATAAAAAACTCGACTCAAAACCAGACTATTTCGTTGACTTAGAGGTAAATTGATTTAGACTTTGACTCGGCTAGAAAGAAAGTTTTTTGTTTATATACATTTCGTTGGATTACTTGTAACTCAACCTCCGTGTTATACGCAATAGCAGCTACTTTTCCACGCTATCGGCGCCATAATCGGCCAAACACATAAATATATTTAGGATTTAACTATGTCTAACACAGTTACTGGTACAGTAAAATGGTTCAACGAAACTAAAGGCTTCGGCTTCATTCAACAAGAAAACGGCCCAGATGTTTTCGCTCACTTCTCTGCAATCACTGGCGACGGTTTCAAAACGCTAATCGAAGGTCAGAAAGTTGAGTTCACTGTATCTCAAGGTCAAAAAGGCCCTCAAGCTGACAGCATTAAAGTACTTTAATTCGTACTCTAATTATTCTAAATAGCTGGCTATATGCTGGCTATTTTTTTGCCCGCTAAACACTGATTTCATGTACTATCCCCTTCTATTCTCTCATTAAGACAAACACATGGCGCTAAAACCGACGATTTACAAATTCCGCGTATCACTCACCGATATGAACCGTGACTATTACGACTCGCTCAACATGACCATAGCTCAGCATCCATCTGAAAATGATGAGCGAATGATGGCTCGAGTTCTCGCATTTTGTCTCAATGCATCTCCTGATCTACAGTTTACTAAAGGATTATCAAGCGTTGAGGAGCCTGATTTATGGGAGAAAACACTCGACGGCCAAACCGCCGTATGGATTGACGTAGGCGAACCCGATCCTGAACGCATCAAGAAATCAACTCGCCAAGCCAAAGCAGTAAAAATCTATAGCTTTAATACAAAATCTAATGTTTGGTGGGAACAGAACAAAGGCAAGATTTCACAATATGATGCTAATGTTACTCGTTTTGACAATGCTGGTATCGTTGATATGGCAAAAATGATTGAACGTACATTAGACATTTCCGTCATGCTTTCTGGAAATTCAGCATTTATTAACAGTGATAAAGGCGCGGCCGAAGTAACATGGGAAGATCTTCAAGATAATGAGTAGCCTACTCTCTGAACTGGATAATGCTGGTGCACTAAACGTCAGCAACATATCTGCACAAAAAAAAGAGTTGCAGCTACTTTGTGAAGCCAATGAGTCTCTCTTTGCAAAAGTTTGTGAGAGGAAACCTGAAACTTCACCCCTTCAGCATGCCCTTGGTGTCTTAACGAAAGCTCAAATTGAAGCGACTTCACGCCTTCAAACTCAATCTTCTGCCAGTTCTGCAATGCTTGAAGCAATTAGCAGTACTGTGGGCTCTGAGCATCTTCAAAAGTTTTCGTCAAAAGAAGGACAAGAATTATTGCTCATCACTCACCTTTGGATCTATCTACTCGGAAGGCTAAATATGGATTTTAGCTATGCGAATGATCATGCATTGCAAACTTCAAACCTTCTTAGCCCACTCGTATATAAACCAATTGAAGGGCTAAGGTGCCAGTTTATGGAGACGTTCTATCAAGGTTTACAGCAACATAAGCATTACAACCCAAGTAGAAGCATTTTTCATTCAATTAAGTCCTTCGTCAGTCGTATATATAATTGCAATAAGAGCATTTAAATGAATAAAGAGTCGCCAATTAAGGTGAGTCACACGACTTAACTTTTCATGTGACTCAATTTATTCATTATTGGTTTATCTATAAGGCGTTATACTCAATCCATATTTACAAGTTTGCATGAGGCCCAAACACTTCATAATGCACTCGGTCACGTGGCACATTTAACTCATCAAGCTGCTTAACAACAAAATCCATAAATGGTACAGGGCCGCAGACATAGAAATCACCATTATCCAACGGCAATTCACTCGTAATCGAGTCAAGATTCATCTCACCAAAATGTTGGTGACTCGCGGCTATTTTCTCATTACCACAGCGGTACCATGTCTTTTGATTCCAATCATTGATTGAAATCAGATCATTCACGTCTTCGATAAAGGAATGCTGTTCTTGAGTCTCACAAGCATGTAAATATGTCACTTGTTTATCTTCAATGCCAGATAAGCTCTGCAGCATGGCTTGCATTGGCGTCACACCTACACCGGCAGAAATCAAAACTACCGGCTTCTCACGTTCCACATAGTAAAAATCACCAGCAGGTGCATAAAGCTTTACACTATCTCCGACTTCAACATTATCGTGTAAATGATTGGATACCAATCCAACATTGTCAGTGTTAACACCTTCACGCTTAACCGAAATACGATAGGTCTTTCCGTTCGGTTTTTGTGATAGTGAATATTGGCGTATTTCTTTGTAATCACCGTTTTCTGGCTTCACTTCAATACCAATATATTGACCGGGGTAAAAATCCAACACTGTGTTGTTATCTTTGGGCTCAAATACAAAACTGGTCACGAGCTGTGATTCCATCGTTTTATCTTTCACAATAAACTCACGGGCAGCAGACCAACCGCCAATCGCTTGTTTGCGCTGAAGGTATAGCTCTCCTTCTCTATCAATAAAGATTTGTGCCAAAAATAGGTATGCAGCTGTCCATGCCTCTTCGACTTCTTGCGTGAATGCCTCAGTCGCTAGCTCTCGCAATGTTTCAATTAAGTGATGGCCTACTATTTGATAGTGCTCAGGCTGAATATTGAAACTCGTGTGCTTTTGCGCGATTCTTTCTACCGCAGATGTTAAAGCCGCTAGGTTATCGATATTTTTTGCGTATGCCGCAATCGCTTCAAACAGAGCAACACCTTGACGGCCTGTTTTTTGGTGAGTCATGTTAAAAATATCTTTCAACTCAGGGTTGTGAGAAAACATGCGCTGATAGAAATGTTGCGTTAATGCAGGTCCTGCGTTTTCAAGCAGTGGAATGGTACTCTTAACAATATTGATATGTTGTTCATTAAGCATGAAATGCTCCATCTTTGGGGTATATGGCTTCGCCACACCGAACTTCACCTGTTGAGCAAGTGAAAGTTAGAATTAAAACAAGCCCAAAACGGTTACATTGTTCAATGTGAACTCGAATTGAGGCGGACTTTAGATTTAGTGTTAGTGAACACTTAACGGTGAATTTTCTTCACTCTGTTATTAACGAAGAATCATTATCACTTCGTTATCCCCACATTGCATTTTCAGTGCCAATAGCAAAAAACCTTTATCTACTTGTGTTTAGCCGCCAAATTAAAGAAAAACAAGTCAAGATGACCGCTTTCATTTGAGTCGAAATGACTCTACTATAGCAAAATGTCTTTTTGAGAATGATTAACATGCAAGATATTACAGCATCCACGCTGATGGAAATGACCATAGGGTTAGCAAGCGGCTTAAATGATCAAGATAGGTTTAACAAGCTTATCGATGCTATACGCAAAACAATTCATTGTGACTGTGTTGCTCTCCTTTCATTGCAAGGTGATTACCTCGTCCCATTGGCCATGCAGGGCCTCAGCAGAGACACATTGGGCCGCCATTTTGCCATCAGTGAACACCCTCGCTTTAATGAAATATGCGAATCAAAAACACCGATCATTTTTGATTCAGACAGCCCACTTCCCGATCCATTTGATGGCCTTCTTATTGATCATGAAGGCGATCTTCCCATGCATGCGTGTATGGGACTGCCGCTTATCTTCAGTGATAAACTGCTTGGCGTTTTGACTCTCGATAGCCTCACCCCTGATGTTTTCAATGCTATCCCTGCGCGCAGTCTAGAAGTCCTTTCTGCCATTGCCGCTTCAACTGTAAAAATGGCCTTCACTTTCTCCCAGCTTGAAACACAAGCAAAGCAATCTCGTCAGCTTCTAGAAGAGCTTAACGAAGAAGCGTGGGAAAGAGATGGCGGTGAAATGATTGGCCACAGTTCAAGTATGGTGGCGTTGAAAAATGATATCGAAGTCGTCGCGCCTTCCCATTTCAATATCTTGATCCATGGTGAAACGGGAGTCGGAAAAGAGCTTGTTGCAAGAACCCTTCATCACCAGTCACAAAGAAAACGCAAACCTCTGGTTTATGTAAACTGCGCAGCTTTGCCAGAAAATTTAGTAGAAAGTGAATTGTTCGGCCATGTCCGTGGCGCATTTACTGGGGCTGACAAAAATCGCCAAGGAAAGTTTGCATTAGCTGATGGCGGGACTCTTTTCCTTGATGAAATAGGTGAACTGCCCCTTGCTGCACAGAGCAAACTTCTGCGTGCATTGCAAAATAACGAAATCCAACCGGTTGGCCAAGATAACATCCAAACGATTGATGTCCGTGTGCTTGCAGCCACCAATCGAGATCTCAAGAAAGAGGTCGAACAAGGCCGATTTAGAGCGGACTTATACCACCGCTTAAGTGTCTACCCTATTGCCATCCCCCCGCTTCGTGAGCGCGATGGTGATATTACCCTTTTAGCTGGTTTCTTTTTAGAGCAAGCGAGACGAAAACTTGGAATTGCGCAGATCAAATTTGGCCCCGCAGTACTGCCTCATCTTATGAGTTATTCATGGCCCGGAAACGTGCGTGAACTTGAACACGTCATAAACCGAGCGGCTTTAAAAGCTAAAGCAAGGCACTATAACAAGAAAGTAACGGTCATTAATGCCGATGATTGTGGTCACTTTGATGAAGTCATGACCAAACCGACGCATGTTGATAGCTCACCCACTCAGCCGGAAGTAGACTTATCACAAGGATTGAGAGAGGTGACAGATGAGTTTCAGCGTCACATTATCATCGCAGCTTTAGAGCAAGCCAATTACAACTGGGCACAGGCAGCAAGGCAATTACAAACCGATCGAGCCAACCTCACCCGACTCGCAAAACGTTTGGGGCTTAACCTATCTAAAACGCACAAGATAGAACGTTTATAGATCATGATGCTGAAACATATATAAATAGTTTTGTTGATAAAGTAAGACTGGTACAATGTTGCCAAATTGTATGCAATATGTATTTAAACTAGGTAAAGGTAATTATGAAGTTTATCCGTTGGTTTCTAGGCAGAATTATTCTGGTACTCAATTTCGTTTTCACACCAAAAGGAATGAAGCGAGATCCAGAAGATCAAAAACAACTTGATGCCAAAGCTCAAGGGCTATCTCTGTACCAATTTGAAGCTTGCCCTTTTTGTGTAAAAGTTCGTCGTGCAATGAAACGTCAATCTATCAATATTGACCTTCGTGATGCAAAGAATGATGATGCGCATAAGCAAGCGTTGTTAGAGGGTGGTGGTCGCGTGAAAGTGCCTTGTCTTCGTATTGAAAGTAATGGTGAAACTCAATGGATGTATGAATCTTCAGACATCATTGCTTACCTTCAGAAAGAGTTTGCTTAAGCCGTAGAGTTCGACTGCCATCTAGATGACGAGTATTTCAAATGAAATCACTAGGTGGCGAAAATGAAGCACTAGAAAATAAAACACTAGGTGACGCAAAATGAAAAAAGCCCCAGCATTTCTGCTAGGGCTTTTAATCAATAATGGAGGCGCCTCCCGGAGTCGAACCGAGGTCCACGGATTTGCAATCCGCTGCATAGCGGACTTGAACCGGCACAGCGCGAACGCCGAGGGATTTTAAATCCCTTGTGTCTACCAATTCCACCACCAGGGCACGCAATTCTTGATTGCGATAATCGGCACCACTGTCAATAATGACAATTCCAATTTTCGTAAAATTCTTTTACTCAACAAGCTAACTGTGCTTTGCTCCCTGAGAACGAGGTGTACTTTAACTGATTAAGAAAATGAGTCAACAATAAATTATATTGATTTGATTCAAATGGTTAAAAACCAAGCTCAACGAACATTTTAACACCAAAACGCAGTAAAAAAGGGGCTCAAACTTTACTATTTAAGCTTTAGAGTTCTTGTTCAGAATTTGAAAACTTCAATATCTCAATATCTTTCACCGTCACTTTGCCATCCCTTCCCGCTTGATTGTCTTCGATAACATAATGATTCGCGTCAGTTTTGGTTATTGTATAATCACTTTCTACTCCTGAAAATATAACGCTATTATTTCCTGAGTTACCAGTAATCACATTATCGAGTTGGTTAACGATCACATTAGAATCATTGGTACCTGTTAGGGTAATATCTTTTAAATAACGAGAATGATTCGTGTATGGTTTTGACACATCATATTTCAAGCTGAAAGTGCCATCAAAACTCGCATCAATTCGAGCATTATAGGTGATGTAAGGGTGGAAAAATTTAGTCATTAGTTCAGCACCAAGAGGATCTTCTGTCAGAATTTCCGCCCTAGTCTTTGCCAAATAAATTCCCCACATTCCTTTTTGGCTATCTGCTGTATTCAAAGCAGCGTTTCCTGAAGCATCCGAATTCCATGCCCCCCATAGTCCATAATACGAATCAACAACAGCGGCTAAATATTCTTGAGAGAGACTATTTTCTTGGGTTAGCTCCGTGATCCAGTCCTTATTTTCGTCCCCAAGTCCCCATATGCTCTGAGTTAATGCTGTAACTTGAGCACTTCGAATTTCGGCCTGATACTCAGGTAGTACACCATCAAATGATTGGTTTTGATCCACACCAATACCGTAATCATGAACCAAGTGCAGAATCTCTTCATATGTCGCATCTCGGTGATTATAGTCTTGTTTGATGTACCACTCTCCCCCTTCAACTTGGATTTCATTCTTGTATAAAGGCTGACCATCAAGTTCTGACGCTGAGTTACTTCCGTCATCACTGCCATTCAACAACATCAATAATGCACCGTTATCTGCCATCTTATTAATGACACCCGTTTTATCATCCCCAAATTCAGATGAAGTGTAATCCGTTAAATAATGGCTTAACACAGAGCGTACTCGGATGATTTGATTATCGGTTATCTGATCTTGCGACACGATATGAATCGGTTTTCCATTTGGTGCAACAAGCGAAGTATAGCGGTCAAATTTCAGTGCCAGACTATACGTTGCCGAAAGAGAAGCTGGAACCGGAGTAATCCCGAGGTTTTCGACTTTGGTGATCAGTTGATATTGTTCAATCTCATTGCTGGTCATATAGTGCATCTCATCTGACGCAGCGACATTAAGCGTAAACCAATAGAAACTCGCAGGAATCCCCATTTCTTGATAGTAATCTAAGTATGGCTTATGCACAGGGCTTGATGTAGGAAAGGTCCCACCATCATTAACGCCATCACTCCACGAATGCACTCCCACTCTAGCACCTTCTACGAGTCTTCTCTTTGTTCCAGCGAGAAACAGATCGGTACCACCAGACGCAACATGCCCAGTTTTCCCAATTGACGTTGTAACTCCACTTTGTCTAATAAGCCTGCCTAACTGTAGGTTCGCATCATCGTCCGCTGAGCCATCAATATTAATGAGTGATAATGTTTTTATATTGGAGTTCGCTGCCAACATCTTACTAAATGCGGATGGTGTCCCGTCACAAACAACCCCAGTCACTTTTGCGATATCCCCTTCCACTGTGAATGACAGAGGCTGATCACCATCCATAGGAATTGAGCAGCTTGATTCAAATACTCCGGAGTTAGGAGAGACCGCTGTTGATGTTGAAGATGTTGAATTACAACCAACAAGAGATGAAACAACCATTGTGGTTAAAAGCGCAAGTTTTATATTCATTGCAATAAGCCCTATTTCGAGAAACGATGTGTTTACTTGAAATCACTTTAACAACATCAATACTGTAATTCTGGGCATGACACTTAGTACGACATACTGATACAAAGTGATACACAACAGCACAAATGAAAAGCGTCAGCTCATGTTCATAATTACGCCAAGGGATCAACTTCGTTCCCTATATTTGGGTAACTTGTTCAAAAAATTCGGCTAGTGAGGCGCTTTTGCACTTTCCATTAGATGAAACTTATATACAATATCGAGATTGCTCGCACATAACTAAAAATTTATATAATTAATACCAATACTACTGGGCAAAATTGCCCTATCTTGGTAGATAGTAGAATTATTGCTCTATCCAGTTATAAGAATAAATAAGGAGCAAATCTGGTGCTTCAGGAAGTAAATTTATCCGATCTAGAAATTGGAATGTACATCGTAGAAATCGCGCAACAAAAAAGTAACTCGCGTTTGCGTGATCCCGACTGGGTAAAAAGACAGTCAACCATTAAAAAGCTCGCAGAAAATGGCGTAATAAGTGTCATGGTTAATCCAGAAAAACGTAAATACGTTAAATCTGAAAACCATATAAAACACTTGCAGCATAAGAGTGCGTTTGAAGATCTTGATGAAGCAAGTGAGCTTTTTATCGAGTCTAAATCTGTACAAAGGAAAGTTTTTGAAAACATACAAAACGGATTACAAATTGATGTGGAACTTGTGAAAGCAGCCACTGATAAGTCCATAGATATGTTATTCAAAAACCCTAACGCTATCAGCTGTATGCTGAATATTCGTGAAAAAGATGAGTATTTGTTAGAGCACTCGCTAGGTGTTGCTATTCTCACGGCCATGTTTGCTCGTTACCTCAATCTCAAGAAAGAAGTTATTCAGCACATGACTGTCGGTGCAATTTTGCATGATGTCGGTAAAATTGATATTCCAGACAATATTCTGCACAAGCCAGCGCGGTTAACTCATCCAGAGTTCGATATTATGAAAAAACATATCGACCACTCAATCACTAGGTTAGAAAAAACACCAGGGTTATCCAAACTAGCGTTAAGCACTGCCGCTCTGCACCATGAAAAAATCAATGGTAAAGGCTACCCATACGGTTTATCTGGAGAGGATATTCCACTCAATGGCCGAATAATTGGTATTTGTGACGTATTTGACGCATTAACAGCAACACGTTGCTATAAGCAAGGATTTACTCATACTAAAGCATTCACTATTGTGCGCAAAATGGCAGCTGAAGGTGATCTAGACGAAGTGTTAGTTAAAAAATTCATTGATTGCGTGGGCTCATACCCTGTTGGTGCAATGGTTGAATTAACATCTGACAAGCTTGCGATTGTTGACACTCGCAACATAGATGATTCAACGAAGCCGAAAGTCTACACCTTCTATGACTTGAGCTCTCGTAAATACAGTGATGTGGTTCGCGTTGATCTAGCTGAAAAAGAAAATGTACAAATTGTTAAATGCATTCGAGCGGAAGAATATGGCTTAAATTTCCGTGAAGCGATTGAGCATATCAACACAAATAAAATTTAATCTTGATAATAAAAATCGCTACAACTAAATACTTAGCTGTAGCGATTTTTAATGAAATCAAACACTATCGAATATTTATTAATAACATTTGCTTAAGTACTAATAATTATCGTTTTTCAAACTCAGATATAATCTTATTTATCTCAGAGGATTTTGGCATGGTATATAGGTTCTGATTGTATGCCAAACTCCCCCATAATGCGTTAGCTTTTGCAATATCAATGACTTCAGAATTAACTTCCATCGGTTGCTGAGTTTTTGTGCCGAAGTCATATGAGTAAGCATAAGGTGTATTACCCGGTGTCAATACAACTAAATTGTCTCTAGTAAGATAACCAAAGTTATTCGCAAACTGCATCATTGCTCGTTCATCTTCTTTCAATAGTGGTTTCGTTAAATCGTGTCCAAGCATAGGTGAAACTGATGAAACTCCAATCAAAGACATCAGTGTTGATGGCATATCTATATTGCTCGCCAAGCGATCATCATTTCGTGGTTGAATATCTTTCCCCACGATCACTGCTGGGATATGGAATCTGTCGACAGGAATCAAATCTGTCGCGCTTACTCTTGAATCATGGTCAGCAATAACCACAAAAATCGTATTATCCCAATACTCAGATTGTTTAGCTTTTTCGAAAAACTTACCAAGTGCATAATCTGAATATTTAACAGTGTTATTACGAGTATGTTTCTCAGCATCGTATTGCTCAATTTTCCCATCAGGGTATTCAAACGGACTATGATTTGATGAAGTGAAAACTAAGCTGAAAAAAGGTCTATCTTCCTTGTTCATTTTCGTAAATTGTTGGTCTGCCATGTTGTACAAATCTTCATCAGACACCCCCCATGAACCAGTAAATATCGGTTGTTTATAATCACTCTCATCAACGATATTTTGAAAACCATTACCTAGAAAAAAGCTTTTCATATTATCAAAGTGACTTTCTCCACCATATATGAATTGAGTCATATAGCCATAATCAGAAAGTAAAGCTGCTATATTAAAAAATCCATTCTGGCTTTTGCTTAGCTTAACGACTGCACGAGATGGCGTTGGCGGAAACCCCGTTGTCATCGCTTCAATACCTCTAACAGAGCGAGTACCGGTTGCGTACATCTGGTTAAAACTCCAACCTTCCTTAATTAATACATCCAAATTAGGGGTTAAAGGTAAGCCACCCAATCCACCGACAAATCTCGCCCCCAAGCTTTCTTGCAACAAGATAACCAAATTTTTTTTTGGCCCTTCATAACTCGATGAATTATAATTTAATGTTGTAGTTTCATTCAAAAAACGTCCAGATATAGCTGAAGATTTTCTCACTAAGTCTACTATTCTATCCTTAGCCATCATGCCATACATAGAGGTTGCATTTTTTTCTGAGCCCATATTTTTTAAGGCGAAAATGACCGAGTACGCAGAATTCAAAACTAAATCATTCATTAATGGATCGGTAGAGAAAGACACCGCTGCAGGGTTTATTGGACGATGACCGAGAGATGAACGAGCTCCCCCAACACCAACAAGTACAACTAAAACCGCCATAATGATTCTTATATGTAACTTTGGCATGGTAATGTTTTTCGTCGCATAACCACTAAATTTCCAACCATAATAAAAAGTTATTAACGACCCAACTAGCCCAATAAATAATTCTGTTTTATAGCCAGTAAAGAGCATTCCAAAAACTTCTTTTGGATAAACTAAGTATTCAATGAATAACCTATTTGGCCTTAAGTCGTATTCTAGGATAAATGGAACGGTAGCAAGTTCCATATAAACAAAGATCCAAAGCCCTATTACGAGCCAAATTCTCTGAACACAAACCCATACTCTACCTACAGCTTTTTCTGTAGGTAGAAGAGCCGCAAGCAATGCCGGAATTAAAAAAAACCAGCATATACTAGCTATATCAATTCTTACACCTTGTAATAGAATAAAAAACCAGCCCGAAGAGTCTGTCACTCTTTCATTGAGCCATAGAGAAAGCAAAAATCGACTTGTAGTTAATATTAGTAAAGTTAAGGCACTAAACATCACTACTGGTTTCAATCCATAAAAACCAAACTTTTTCATACTACACCCTTGAATAATAAGTTAACTTCTGCAGGAGTTGAATATATCCATGTTTTCATTATAGATATTAGTATTTACATCCATTACACCAAGAATAGAATGAAATATATTATCCTGAGAATACTTGTTACTGCTCGCTTCACCTTTAATACACGAAGTGTTGATCTTTTTAGTCTGCTTGAAACCATCAGACATCCAAAGCATCAGGGGAACTTTGGTTTGATATTCTGGAGCTAATCCATACGGCATTCCATGTAAGAACATACCGTTTTCTCCAAGAGATTCACCATGGTCAGAAATATATACCAGCGCGGTATTATATTTATCATTCAGATCTTTTAGCTTTTGTATCGCTTGGCTGATGACATAGTCAGTGTAAAGAATCGTATTGTCATATGTGTTAACTATCTCTTCAACGCTGCAGTTCTCAATATCGCTTCGTGGGCAATCGGGTAAGAATTTCCTCGCCTCTTTAGGGTAGCGCTTATAATACGTTGGTCCATGACTGCCAATTAAGTGCAATGCAATCATTCTATTACCATCTAATGACTCGACATCTTGCTCAAAGCCTTCCAACAGAGCCATGTCATAGCATGTACTCCCATCACAGAGTTCATTCACTTTACTACGATCTACCACTTTTTTTGTAATGCGTTCGGCGACATTTTTATCCCCTCCATCATTCTCTTTCCAAAGCACTGACACCTTCGCTCTATTTAAAATATCGAGTAAGTTATCTTGATTATCGGCAACCTTACGGTCGAAATTATTTCGAGTTAATGAAGAGAACATACATGGAACAGAAACGGCGGTTGCGGTTCCACAAGAGCTAACATTTTGAAATGAAACCACATCTAAATCGCGAGTAAACGCATTCGTAGGTTTAGAGTAACCGTTTAATTCATAATTTTGTGAACGAGCAGTTTCGCCGACCACAAATACAAGCAGAGTGGGCTTAGATTTTGAATCCTGCAGTGCTTCATCACTTTGTTTTGCATCAGTCCCTATATATTTATATTTAAGTGGTGTTGTGAGGTATTTATCCTTAATAAAACCTGTCGCGCTGTATATAAACTGAGTTGGAATGATTGCTTTTTTAAGTGCGCTATTATTTCTGCCTACTGATGCATAATCTTGATAATACATCATTGCAATTAAAGCAATCACTATAACGGAAGCTAGCATCGAACCGAGTTTAGATAAAACCATTTTGATAATATTTTGGTTCGCACTCAGCTTCGTCATCATTAGCATTAAAGCGGGCACTACACCCATTAAGAGAGTCCACACAACTGAGTAAACACTCAAATAGGAGCCAGCTTCACTGGTATCTGTTTCTATAACGTTTGCGATCATATTATAGTCAAACAGAGTCCCATAGTTATAACCCGCATAACTTACGACACTAGATAAAATTAAGACTATTACAAAAAATGGCTTTGTAATCATCGGCCAACTAAACAGATTGAAAATTAGATTTAATGCTGCCAAAAAGAAAATTGGGATTGATATTACAAACCCGACTTTAACGCCATTGATATCATTCAATATTGAACTAAGCTCGCTGTAAACAGGGATATTAACCACTACCGCAAAATACAAAGCGAGTATAAAGGTGACACAAGTATATGAAACCTTTCTTTTAAAGAGAGGCATAATTAAATAATTCATTTTATTACCAATAGAGATTAAAGCAGGATAATAGCCCATGTTAAAGCGGCAAAAACAAGCGAAACAAATACTGCGGCTGAGCCGATATCTTTTGCTCGACCACTCAACTCGTGCCATTCAGACCCAATTCTGTCAACCACAGCTTCAATTGCAGAGTTAAGTAATTCGGCTAATAGGATTAAAACTAAGCTACCAATTAATACAACCCTTTCTACGTCAGTAATTGTAAAAACAAATGTAGCTATTGTTAATAAAAAGCAAAGCACCACTTCTTGTCGGAATGCGGCTTCATTTATCCATGCCGCTTTTAAACCTTTCATTGAATATCCGGTTGCATCATATATTCTAGCAATTCCGGTTTTACCTGGTTTCATAATACATCCAAATATGAAAATCATTTCGAGGTCATACTAATCTTGTACGCGTGAATTTTATGTGTACAACTGAGTTATTTCCTCTTACTTTTTATAAATTAGGGAAAAATATAGTCCATCGATTCCTAAATTCAATTCAATATTATTAAATTAGTTGCTTAATCTTCCGCATCATATACGGTGTATCCTTTCTTCACTAAACAACGTCTCAACACTTTGCTTTGCACTGCGGTCGCATCATTTGCTCCGGTTGCTGCTCCTGCTCCGGCACCAACAGCACCTCCGGCAACGGCACCAACAGCTGCCCCACCGACACCATCTTCAAGTACACCGACAAGAGCACCCACTACTGCTCCTGTCACTGCGCTATTCTTCGCTTCCGTTTTAGCCGCTTCTGCTTTATCAACTTGCTCTGCGTAAGACTGGCAATACTTAAAATCTTGGTCATATTGATTTGCATCGACACCTGTCATATCTACGACAGGTTTTTGGTTGTAAGCGCACGCTGATAGAGTGCTTGTCACTGCGAGTAACCAGATAATTTTTTTCATAACGGTACCTTATTGATTAAATTTAAAGTAACGTAAATGTACAGCGTTTTATTGGATATGACTGTCCTAATTTGTCTCGCTTTTGTCATACTCTGTCAGACACAAAAAAAGCGGTGCAAATGCACCGCTATATTTTTATAGAACACCGTTAATTATCTGACTATAAAGATTAATCAAACATCGTTCGGTATTTTTATAACAAAACAAGCTCCGCCTAAATAACTATGGGAAATGCTCACGTTTCCGCGATGACGATCGGTAATTTGCTTGACTATCGCCAGCCCTAAACCATGCCCTGATTTCTTTTTGTTTCGAGCTGAATCTGCACTATAAAATGCATCAAACAAATATGGCCAGTGCTTCTCATTGACTCCTTCACCGTCATCATGAACTTCAATACAGATATAGCCCTCATCTTTTGATAGAACAAGATGTATGTTCTGCTGTGCGAATTTACAGCCATTTCTAACTAAATTGTCCAACGCTCTTTTCAGTAGATGTGAGTCTGCTGTAAGGTAAGTTTCGGCCGCAAACAAATCCGACTTAATATTGATCTTTGTATCTTTCCTCCAACGAATAATTTGATCTGTTATCCATTCATTGATTGAAATCGACTGTAGATTTAAATCTGTATCTGGCCTCTCGACACGAGCATAATACAGAAGTTCATCAACCATCGTCTCCATCTCTTCTGTATCTTCAATGATGCTTGCAATCGTCGTCTGCTGTTCTTTATCCAAATTCGTATCAGATAATATTTCAGCCTGCCACTGCACTCTAAAAATAGGGGTTCTTAGCTCATGTGCAACCGCATTAGTTAACGCTCGGTTACTGGTAATCAAACCTGAAATTTTATCAGCCATGTGGTTAAAGCTTTGATTTAAAGTTCCAACTTTTTTTGAACCTTTTAAAGGTGCTCGCGCATTAAAATCACCATCAGCAAAAGCCAAGGTGACTCTTTCTAATTCACGTATTCTGCGACTTAAAAACCAGATAAGAAGCACACAATAAAGAGCAAATCCAAAAATAAAAAATATCCAAACGATATTGTCATCAAAATCTATTTTCCGAATTAACGGAGCATCAGCATCAACATCCATTGTATAGATGTCATTACTATTGTTTATCGTAAACCATAAAATGCGTTCATCATCATAATAAAATCGCTGATCCACATGAGCAGCGATTCCATCTCGAACTTCTTTTGACTCACTACCTGAAGGTATAGTGGTTAGTATTTGGCGTGTTTTACTGGTGAAGTTATGCAGGGCTTCTAACGCAGCTTCTTTTCCTTGCCCATCAGATATTGTATCAATGGTGTCTAGGTAAGCCTCAGCTTCGTACTCTTGTAAAATATAATCGTAATCAGTATTAATTTGATAAATAACGATTTCATAGCCCACTAAACTCATAAAAAAAAGTAATATAAGCCCAAAGAATGACTCTAAATATATTCTTCGCATCTCACCCCTACCATATAACCGTCATTATCGAATCTAGTTTTCCCATGCATCAGGGATAAACAGATACCCTTTACCGCGAACAGTGATGATTTTCTTTGGTGGCACGCTGACATCACCCAGCTTTTTTCTTAGAGCGACGATCTTATTATCGACGGTTCGATCAATACCATCATACTCGATGCCTCTTAGTAACTTAGTGAGCACATCCCGAGACAACACCTCTTCCGCTGATGATGCGAGTAAAAGTAGCAGGTCAAATTCGCTGTCTGTCATCACGATGTTCTGAGCACCAAGTTCACAACTACGATGCGCTTTATTTAACTTCAGTTGTCCAAAATGTAATTCATTCTTGTTTTCGACTACAGAAGTACTCTCTGCCCTACGTAACAACATACGGATACGAGCTAAGAGAACCCTTGGCTTGACCGGTTTACTCACAAAATCATCCATTCCAGTCTCTAGAGCTGCCACATGATCAAAATCATCATCACTTGCAGTAAGCATCAAAATCTTACCTCGATAGTCATTTCTGATCTGTCTACAAATTGTCAGTCCATCTTGGCCAGGCAACATGAGATCGAGTAACACAAGATCTGGATTTTCATTGAGGATAACCTGCGGGGCTTCGTTTCCATCCCCCACAGTAATTACGTTAAACCCTTGTTTTAAAAAGTAATCATTGAGCATTGACTGAAGTTTTAAATCATCTTCAACGATAACGAGTTTTTGAACGGACATAATTGATTCTCTGTACTTCAACTAGCGATTATGAATTGTCAGAGTTCGCCTGACACATGATTACAATGTTATAGAATTTCAGGTCATATGTATTTATAAATTGCGGCTGCAACCATAAATATCGCATATTTAGAAAACCGAAGTATCAATAAGTTCAATACGTTACTTACAAAAAAAGAGGCACCAAAATGATGCCTCTTTAAGAGAAAGTAATTATCAGTTAAGCGATGAGCTAATAGCTCACGATTATGGTTTGTTGATGCGATACATTTTGAGCATCAATAGCCAGTTCAAGTGTATTCCCCTGCATTTTCCATGATGTGATTTTTTCACCGTTCAATTCGACTTTTGTTGCTGAGAGCCCATCAAGTTGCCACTCAACCAATATTGGTCTTAATTGAGGAGCGCCTTTATAAGTCCCACTCGTCGTGAGCGTCAGTTTTGCCTCAGATTTTTTCGTATCTAGTTTGATTAATGTACGTCTTAAATCACCATCCAAATACTCGTTAGTGACGCCATCATCTTCATAGAGTGTAAATTCACTGTGTTGAGGTAAACCAAATACTTTCAGCGCTATAGTTTCAGGAACGTCACTGGTTAACTTACCGCTAGCAGCAGGGTTAAATGGCACAATGGCCCCCTCTTTCGCGTAAAGTGGTAGTTGGAACAGTGCTTCACCTTTCAGCTCAGAATAGAGCGGTTGTTCTTTCAACTCGATGCCCGTATCACTGCTAAATGATTCGCCTGTTCTAAAATCAAACCACTTCCCTTTCGGTAAATACACATCCACATTTTTTTGGCCTAATTTTGCTACAGCAACACTGAGTAATGATTCTCCCATCATTTTGTGATTGCTTAGCGTTACTGCTTTTGGATCGTTTCCGAACTCAAAACCAAGACTTGGGAACACAGGAGCGTTGGTTAAATGTGCCGTATGAGCATTTGAGTAAATATAAGGAATTAGCTGATACCTCAGTTCTAGGTTCGACTTATTACTCTCTAGATCACCGACTCTGTCCGGCGCTGTTTCTTTACAATTACATAAGTTCTCAGTGTGCGGACGAACAGGCACGTAAAACAATGAACTGTATGCGAACCACTGTGTGTAGGTTTCAGCTAGCGCTGCGTCTTTATCCTTACTCGGCACACCTAAACCCGCGCGATGGAAACCACCGATATCTGAACCATAATAATCCATACCCGATAACATCATATTGGTCTGCATACCCAGTTGAACCGACAAGCTGGTAAGATTCGAACCAATATCACCCGACCACATTGAAGCACCAAAACGTTGAATACCTGGCGAACCTGAACGTGACATCATGAACGGACGCTGGCTGACATCATTACGCTGATAGCCTTGGTATATACTTTCTAACCATTTGTAATTGAAAATATTGTGTATTTCATTGTGTCCTTGGTCGCCAGCATAAATACCATTGCTATTGTACATTTCGGGCTCGCCAAGATCCGTCCAATGACCAATTACGCCCATATCAATCAGCGGTTGGCGTTTCCAATCATGCCACTTAATACCCGCCTCTTTATTGGTCCAGTCAATCATTCCGCCTTTACCCCACCAGTAGCCACCGCCGTCTGAGTTGGTATTGATCGCTTTACCTGTTTTAGGGTCTCTGGCTAAGAATCCAGACTCTTCCATTATGCTATGCTCTTCGAGATCACGGCTCACGTATGACTCTTCAATCAACATCATGCCAATGCCGTCGTCTTTTAACTGAGCAATTTTCTGTTTCGGTTTTGGAAAATTATCTTCATCCCAAGTCAAAGTGCCCATATGGCTCATTGGATCGTAAGGCTGAACATTCCCAAACCACTGCAAATCCATCACGACGCCATCGATCGGAAATTCATTTGACGCTAACGTTTCAAGCTTGCTGTCCATCTCTTTCCAATTATCAAAGCCGTACTCCGATAACCACATACCAAACATCTTTCTTGGTGGAACAAGTGGGTTACCAACCATCGACATATAGGACTGGCGCAATTCAGGGAGATTCTCGGCTGCGAAATAGAATAAGTTCACATCGCCTTGCGCAGACTTAATTTTCCACGGGGACTGGCTGAAATCCCACTGTGTTGAGTACATATTGTCTAAATAGACGGCAAAATCCGTTTGATTTGGTGATGATGCATATAAAATTGGGAACATGGTATTGCCTGTTCCACCGCCATTAAACCCTTCCATACGGTTATTGGAGTGTCTCACTTTGCCATTCCAACTAGAGTCGACAATGCCTGGGTTCTGAAACTCTTGCCCTAAACCATTAAGTCGATACTGCTCATCCGCTGAAACGGTAAAGGCGGTGTTTGTGTCCGGGCAAATTTCACTTAATTGGTTATCTTTCTGATTTTCCACCGAAATACATAAGGTTTGCTCATCAACAGACACATCCAAGGCTGGCGTATTAAAGCCGTGTTTCGTTTTCTTAACCTTTGATGGTGCTTTAAATTTCGATAGATCAATCAGATCTGAGTGTTTAAACGATGCCTTTTCATCAGCGTCTTGGTAGGTGATTTGTAGAGCATTATCTGAATGAACAAAAATAGACAACTGCTTACTCTTTTGCGTCGCTCTCGCTTTGATGTTCGAGTATATTTTCTCGACAGTCGCGCTATCTAACTGCGTAGAGAGCGCGGATTTGAACGTATCTTCTGTATAAAACACTTCACCAAAAATAGGCCTCAGTGCCTTAGTCACATTCTCTTCTGGGAAGTCTTTTCTAAGACGAAAAACATCAACAGCCGTCACCTTGTAGGTATCTTGACCAGAGAAATGAAAGGATTGAGGCGCAGACGCCAATGCATGGCCGCTTAAGCCACTAAGAATACATGCGGTTAGGATATTAACGGGTAGTTTTTTGATAAGCACAACATCACCTAGAGATTGATTTTAAAACACATTCACTTAAGAGGAATGTTGTAATAGAGTCCTTGAAACTTTATCCCATAGTAATAAAAGTGTTCACCGCTGAAAAATAGCCAAACTTAAACAAGATATAGATAAAAGCTATACCTCTGGTGCAACATAACGAGTTATCAGAATTTCGAGCAAGAAACAGAGAATTTATAGATGTTAAATATGTGACTTTACGACTGATATTGATCTCAAGGCGAATTGATAGTGTTCTGGTGCGCAGAAAAAATGAGTGAGCATGAATACCAAATGCTCACTCATTTGTTAAGAATAAAAGGCAGAACGTGCTGCCTTCGATATTAAAGTAGCGTTATCTTTTTCACCATCCCTTGCTCTGCATGTTCAGGAATATTACATGCAAATTCAACATTGCTATCCCCATGAAAGTGCCAGAGTAACTGTTTTGCTTTGCCAGGTTTGACTGTAACGGTACTGCCCGAATCATGGTTATGATGCGGCATAGACTTCATCATCTTACGATGTGCTAACTGCTCTTTCGCTGAACCAATCGAAAATTCATGATCTTGCTTACCAAGGTTCATCACAACAAACTGAACCACATCATTTGGTTGTATCTTCACCTCTTTCTTAAACTTAATCGTCATATCATCGTTGAGTAGAACATGAACAACTTTGTCTGGTTTTGCTCCTTTTGCTGGCATACCCACTTCTGACATACCTTCCATATTCATCATCGAATGGTCCATCTTGCTGTGGTTCATCTCGGTACTGTTCACTTTGGTACTGTTCATTTCTTCGTGGTTCATGGCTCCGTGATCCATTGTAGAGTGGTCAGTATCAGCCAATGCGTATGTTGTTGTGATCGTAAGCAGTGCTGCTAGTAGAGTCTTTTTCATGCGATTTTCCTTAATAACTCATCTAATCTTTTTGATTTTCTATGTAGAGAGGGGCAGAAACCAATGGCTTCTACCCACTTAGCTTTAATCGTTTACCTTGCTCAGTTCTCGTTGCTTCCAAAGCTTAAAGATGGCTGGGAGTACCAGTAAAGTAAGCAGTAACGCTGATGCCATACCGCCAATCATAGGAGCTGCAATACGCTGCATCACCTCAGAGCCCGTACCTTCACCATACATAATTGGAATAAGGCCAATAATGACGGTGAGTACCGTCATCATGACCGGACGCACTCGAAGTCCTGCCCCCTCTCGAATCGAATGAGTTAGGTCTCTCTCTTGTAGTGTTAAACCTTTTTCTTTTGCATCGAGTTTGGTGTAATGCCAAGCTTGGTTGAGGTACACCAGCATAATGACTCCAATTTCTACCGCGACACCTGCAAGCGCAATGAAACCCACACCAACAGCAATAGAGAAGTTGTAGCCAAGGTAGTGCATTAGCCACAACCCTCCAACCATCGCTAGTGGCAACGTGAGCATGATGATCATCACTTCACCGACTCGTCTAAAACTCAGGTAAAGGAGTAGCATAATGATAGCGATGGTGATTGGCACAACGACACCTAAGCGCTCCTTTGCTCGCTCCATGTATTCGTATTGACCTGACCAAGCAATTGAATAGCCCGCAGGTAAATCAAGCTGATCACCCACCGTTTTCCGCGCATCTTCTACGTAAGAACCAAGGTCTCGACCATCAATATCCACAAACACCCAACCATTAGGGCGAGCATTCTCTGTCTTTATCATCGGAGGGCCATCTTCATAGCGAATATCGGCTACGTCTGCCAAGGCTATACGCGCACCATTTGGTGTAATCAGGGGTAAATTTTGCAGTTTTTCAACCGAATCACGATATTCTTGCGGGTAGCGAACATTAATTGGGTATCGCTCAAGACCTTCAATCGTTTCACCCATGTTCATACCACCGACTGCGGTCGAAACAACTTGTTGGATCTCTTTAATGCTCAGCCCATAACGAGCCGCAGCTCGGCGGTTTATGTCAATCGTGACATAACGGCCACCAGCAACACGCTCTGCATAAACCGATGCAGTGCCTGTAATGCTATTCAATATTGGCTCTAGCTCAGACCCAATCTGCTCAATGATTTTAAGATCAGGTCCCGCAATCTTGATACCGATTGGCGTTTTAATGCCAGTCGCAAGCATGTCGATCCGGGTTTTAATTGGCATTACCCAAGCATTGGTTAAACTTGGAAACTGAACTAAATCATCAAACTCTTTACGTAAAGACTCTGAAGTCACCCCGTCTCGCCATTGGCCTTTTGGTTTCAGTTGAATAACAGTCTCAATCATGGTCAGTGGGGCAGGATCGGTTGCGGTTTCAGCGCGACCTATCTTGCCCCATGCAGTCTTCACCTCTGGTACTGTCATAATCAGCTTATTTGTTTGCTGAAGTAGTTCTCTCGCTTTACCAATCGATATACCTGTGTATGTGGTTGGCATGTACATAAGATCGCCCTCATCTAGCGGTGGAATAAACTCACTGCCGAGTTGGGTGGTTGGGTAATAAGCTGAGCCCATCAGCGCAAGCGCAAGTAGGATTATGCTCTTTGGATACTTAAGGCTAAGGCTAAGTAGCGGTTTATACAGAGCTATCAGCCCTTTATTGATTGGGTTCTTATGCTCTGACAATATGTTTCCTCGAATGAAATAACCCATCAATACAGGAACTAAGGTAATCGCCAATCCCGCAGAAGCCGCCATTGCATAAGTCTTAGTAAATGCCAGTGGTGAGAACATTTTTCCTTCTTGGCCTTCCAAAGCAAATACGGGTACAAAGCTTAACGTAATGATCAGCAAAGAAAAAAATAGTGGAGCCCCTACCTCTTGAGCCGCATCACCTATCACTTGCCAACGGTTCTTATCGTTCAGTGGCGTTCGTTCGATATGCTTGTGAACATTCTCGATCATTACAATAGCCCCATCTACCATGGCACCAATGGCAATAGCAATACCGCCTAAAGACATGATGTTGGCATTGATACCTTGCCAATGCATGACGATGAACGCCGAAAGGATACCAACAGGCAAACTCAAAGCGATGACCAATGATGAGCGGATGTGGAATAAGAACAACGCACATACAATCGCAACCACCATGAATTCCTCTGCTAACTTTTTCCAAAGGTTCTCAACGGCAGCATCAATTAATGTGGAGCGGTCGTAAGTCGGAACAATTTCGACGCCTTCAGGTAAACTTCGTTGAAGTTCGGACAGCTTTGCCTTTACCTTAGTAATCACTTCACTGGCATTTTCACCAAATCGCATAACAATCACACCACCAGTAGCTTCTCCCTCGCCATTGAGTTCTGAAATACCACGTCTTATTTGCGGTCCAAAGTTGATATCAGCAATATCACCCAGTAACAAAGCTGTACCTTGTTGAGTGACTTTTAACGGCAGCGCTTCAATATCTTCAATGCTAGACAAATAACCCGTAGTGCGTACCATGTGTTCCGCTTCAGCCACCTCAACAACAGAAGCTCCACTCTCTTGGTTGCCATTTTGAATAGCCAAATTGACTTGTTGTAAAGTCAGGTCATAAGCGCGTAATTTAGCCGGGTCGATTTTCACTTGGTACTGCTTAACCATGCCACCAACCGTTGCCACCTCTGACACACCTTCAACCGTTTGAAGCTCATACTTTAAGAACCAATCTTGCAAGCTACGGAGTTCCGCAAGGTCATGCTGTCCCGTTTTGTCTTGTAACACATAGCTGTATACCCAACCGACACCTGTCGCATCGGGACCCAAGGTTGGTTTTGCACTTGGCGGAAGCTTTGGTGCCACTTGGCTTAGATATTCAAGAACACGAGATCTTGCCCAATACATATCAGTATCATCGTTGAAGATAATGTAGACGTAAGAATCTCCAAAAAATGAGTATCCACGCACCGTCTCGGCACCAGGTACAGCAAGCATCGCAGTCGTCAGCGGATAGGTGACTTGGTCTTCAACAACCTGAGGAGCCTGCCCCGGATAGCTTGTTTTTATGATCACTTGAACATCAGAAAGATCGGGGATCGCATCGACAGGAGTATTCTTTACGCTGTATAACCCGCCCAAAATAAGTGCGATTGTTGCCACCAGAACCAAAAATCGGTTACTGATAGACCAACGAATGATGGCATTTATCATTGTTCACCCTCGCTTATTTCTAGTCCTTTCAATAGATACTCTGAACCTTGATTTTCAACTAAAAAACGAACGCTTTGACCTTCTTCAAAATCAACTAAATTCACCTCATCTCCAACAGAGAAGTTCATCTCTCCAGCGTCCCAATCCCATTCTGGTACTGGTTGATGATTAAGGATGATCATGCCGAAATCAGCCATCAGCATGGTAATGTCACCGTTAATCCAAACTTCAGAAGCCATTAAAGATTCACTGATCTTGTAATCGACTATTTCATACTGACCCGATGCGGCCTTTTGCATCTCAAACTCCAAATGCTGCCCTGCAACAAATGAATCAAACGCTACGCTATCTGCTACGTTAAAGTTCATCACCATTCCGGGCCAGTCCCAATCAGGTACAGGTTGATGATTGATAGTAAGCATGCGATGACCCGCCATCACATCGGTGATTGTCCCTTTTGCCCAAGCCGTTTCAGCAGGAACTTCCACACCATTGATGCGTGATAATTCCGCAGACTGGCTAGACTCTGAATCCAGCATGAAGTGTGCAGAGGTAACGATGCTGTCCCCCGCAGCTAAGCCTTGTAAGACTTCTATTTTGTCCGACGCTTCTCTTCCCACTTCGATTCGTACAGATCGATACTTGCCATCCCCTTCCGCTAACACCACTCGGGCCATGCCGCCAGACCGAATAACAGATGAACGAGGAATCGTTAAGACTGCATCGCTAGTAACCGGTTTTAGGACCACGTTTGCAAACATATTGGGTTTTAGCTTACCTTCTGAATTACTAAAGCGCAGACGTACACGTAAAGTACGAGTGCTTGGATCTAAGATCGGGTAGACATAATCCACTTCCCCACTCCACTCACCTCCAGGTAATGCATCAAGGTTCATTGACGCTTGGCTGCCCTGCTTAATCCAATGGGATTGACGCTCGAAAACTTCCGCGTTGACCCACACTTCATCCAATGGCCCAGCACTAATGACGGCTTGTGCCGGAGAAAGATAACCCCCTTCTCGAATGTTCAAGCTTGCTATAACACCATCGGCAGGTGCTTTTACCTCAATGGTTTGAGAAGCTTCCCCCTTACGAACTATCGACTTAATTTGGTTCCGATCCACACCTAACGTAATTAAGCGCTCTGTCGCTCCTTTAACCATGCCTTTTCGGTTTGTTTTGTATGCACTGATAAGCTCTTCTTGGGCTTTAACCAATTCAGGCGAGTAGAGTGTAAATAGCACTTCACCCTGTTTTACTCTCTCACCTACCGCATTAATAAAGAGCTTCTCTACCCAACCAGATACACGAACATTGGTTTGCCATAATTGACTGTCATCAAAAGCGATATAACCCACCGTTTCGATACGAGGGGCTAATACTTCACGCTGGACTCTTGCCGTCTTAACACCGAGGTTATTCTCAACCGCAGGATCAATCCTCACTGTTCCTGGTTTATCATTCTCACCATTAAGGGCCTCTGCATATACTGGTATAAGGTCCATCCCCATCGGTGACTTACCAGGCTTATCTCGTCTGTAATTTGGATCCATCGGAGCTGCCCAATATAACGGTTCATCACTACCAGTAACGTCTTCTGAACTCGCCATTTTGTCGTTCATTCCTGAGTGAAAGAGGCTTGCGCCGTAGCCTAATACGCCACCAATGAGTAACGCCATGCTTGCAACTTTAATCGTTTTCATTTTCTTTCCCTTTTTATTCTTCTAGATATTGGGTATTTGGCGTGCTGACTTGGTACTCGAAAGCACCAAGTAAAGAAGCAAGCTTGCTACTGGTTTGATTAAAATCGGTAACTAAGCGACTCAGCTCGATCTTCAAGGCTAATTCATCAGTCGAAGCTGTAATCACATCACCAAACTGAGCTGTATTATTTTGATAACCTCGCTCAACGGCTTCGATTCGATCAGTGACTTGTGGCAATAGACGGTCTTGATAACGCTTGATTCGTTCCTCTAAGTTCACTCTATCGGTCACGAGTGTATTGACTTGTGCGTTCAACTGAGCGAGAAGAGTATCCTTCTGATATTGGGCAGCCCCGACTTGATACTGAGCTGAGGAAAGGTTCTTATCTTGTCGATTATCGGTGAACAAAGGGATGTCCATCGTGAAATAGGCGCTAAGTAAATCAGAAGCGGGATCGCCCATCATGTTGTCAGCTTGGCGATAGGCATACATCACTTCCACACCAAATTGAGGACGATAAGCCTGTTCCGCAACCTCAACTTGAGTACGAATTGCCGAGATATTTGCGTCTGCCATTCGAGCCATTGGGTGGGCATTAAGCAAAGCGTAATACTGATTATTAGTAGGATGAGCCTTTAAGGTTGAACTCAAACGTTGCCAATTTAACTGGAAGCTCGCTTGCTTTGACGTTTCTGCACTCAGCCAATCCGCTCCTAACCATTCTGAAAGTTGGGCCATCACTCTGGCTTGCATTTGCTGATTTGAGTGAAGTTTTTCATCAAGCTTGCTCACCTGGAGCTGAGTATTCAGTAGGTCTTGAGCTTCGCTTTTTCCAATAGAATAGTTGGTTTGGACATACTGCTCCATCTCTGCCATCAGACTTCGAATCTCTTTAACCAAAACTTCAACATGCTGGAGGTAACCCAGCTCTAACCATAGCTGAGTGACGTTATTTGCCACATCACGTTCACGTACTTGGATTTGATAAGCGGCACCGTCAGCCTGCTGGTTGGCTTTACGTTGTTTGAGTTCGAGAGTCGACCCGCGTTCAAACTGCTGCATCAACCCAACTGAGATATTGGTCATTGGATCATCATCAAACTTAAACGATTCAACAGGCAAACCACCAAATCCGACTTTAAGTTTTGGATCCATTAAGGTAGCACTGGCAATGCCTGATGCTCGAATGGCTTGTGACTGCGCTGCATATTGCGACCGACGGGGATCATTAGCCAATGCCGTCTCAATCAGCCAATTGAGTTGCTTAGTTGATACAACTTTAGATGGCGAAACCGTTTGTGTTGCCGCATTAGAAATAGCCGGAATTGCAGATACAGCAACGACGATCGTTAAGCAGCAGGTTTTAGGTAAACCTAATCTATAAAATTCAATATTCACTATGTTATCCACGATATAGTGTTATGGATACCCCAAGTAACCAAGCAAAGTAATGGTTAGACTTGAGAGCTAAATGTACTGATATTGAATTAAGCGGAAGGTGGGCGGAGCAAGCCTTGGATACGCGTCACTTTATCACCAATCTTGAAAGTATGGTGTAGTGCCAGAGATGATGACACGATTTTAACGCCATAAGACGGATCGATGGGATAAGACACACTCGAACAGACCGACACACAGCAATCATCAACATTCGATTCTGAATCTCCGCAATGCATCATGGTTGAAGATGCTTCTGCGCCTGCATCAACTGTCGGAGTATTGCTACTCATCGAATGACAATTTGTTTTAATCGGATTGGTGTGATGATTGGTTGAGGTAGTTTCGGTACTTGTTCGCGTTTGAGCATGGTGCGTAGGTTGAACAAGCGTGGTCATCGCTTGGCTTTTCATATCACTCATCGTCATGACTGGCGCACTCGACACATAGTTAGACATCAGCATCGCAAAGATACTGAACATCGTGATCCATATGTGTTTAAGTGAGTGTTTCATATCATACCTATCAGAGTAATAAGTGGATTTTAAACATTCCCCCTAGGGTAAGGTCAATGCTTTATCACAAATTACTCAATAGAAAGTCTCGATTGCCATAAATGAAAGGCAACCTCATCTCGCTGAAGCAATGATCAACCGAGCCTACCATTACAACCAAACCTTAGCGTTTATTAATAACCCACCTCAAGATTGCACCATTAATGTTATAACTCCAGATGATAACTTTGCTGTAGGAAGATTAACGACAAATAACAACAAACTTGAAGCTGGGTATCAGATGGGTCTAAGGGCGGCTAAAAATGCATCCATTTCAGCTTTAGGGATAAATTGAGTAATTCGGTAACCATCGCTCAGATGATTGAGAATGAGATCATTGATGGGAAACTTATACCGATACGATAATGACGCATTTGGTCAAAAACCGTCTAGCGCTATCATTATGTACTTGAACGTCCAAAACAAAAAAAACGAGCACTAGGCTCGCTTTTCACTATCATTTTTTAAGCTCTATTACAGCAATTCAATCGATTGTTGAGCAATCACGAATTCTTCGTTGGTTGGAATCACCATTGCGACAGCACCTAGCATCTCAGACTTGCCGACGATACCAGCCGCACCGAATCGAGCCGCTTCGTTGCCTTTCTCATCTTCTGTAAAGCCTAGTAATTTAAGGCTATTAAGAATTTCACGACGAATTGGCAGTGAGTTCTCACCAATGCCACCTGTGAAGATGATGCCATCAATAGAATCCAAAGCGACCATGTAAGAAGCAATGTATTTTGCTACACGGTAAGTGAATACTTGGAATGCAAGCTTAGCGCCTTCATGACCTTCTTCCATCGCTTCAAGAATGCCACGAGCGTCACTTGTTAAACCAGACACGCCTAAGAAACCAGATTTCTTGTTCAACGCTTCAAAGACTTTCTCTTGAGACCAGCCTTTCTTCATCAAGTACTCAATGATGCCTGGGTCTAAATCACCACAGCGAGTTCCCATCATTAGACCAGACAGAGGAGTGAAGCCCATGCTGGTATCAACACTTTGACCATCTTTAATTGCACAAACAGAAGCACCATTACCTAGGTGAACAGAAACAAAGCTGCTCTCTTCAACTGGTTTATTAAGCATTTTTGCTGCTTCACGGCTTACGTAGTAGTGGCTAGTACCGTGGAAACCGTAACGACGAATACCGAAATCTGTGTAAAGCTCTTTCGCAATAGCACCAGTGTACGCTTTTGCAGGCATAGTTTGGTGGAAAGCAGTATCAAACACAGCAAACTGAGGGAGCTCTGGGAATGCAGCCATAGAAGCACGCATACCAATTGCATGAGCAAGGTTATGTAGAGGGGCTAAATCACTTAGAGCTTCTACGTCTGCAACAATAGACTCATCTAAACGAACGGTTTTAGTAAACTTCTCACCGCCGTGAACCACTCGGTGGCCTACAGCAACAACATCTTCAATTAATTTGTACTCTTTTACTAACTCAACTAATTTTGCGACTGCAAGTTGATGGTGATTCTCTGTGCCTTGAATAGCGAATTCAAATTTTTCACCTTGGAATTTCCAGTTCATGCGAGCACCTTCTAGCCCGAAACACTCACCAAGTCCACTTAATACAGCATCACCCGAAGCTGAATCAATAACGGCAAATTTCAGAGACGAACTACCTGAGTTTATAACCAGAACAAACGAATTAGACATTTGTATATGCACCCTGTTTTAGACTGAATTGTGAAGCAATTGCTTCATGTTTGTATGAATCCATTATTCAATAATTTTTTAATCTTTCAACTTTCTTTTAGAGAGAACGGCATGCGAAACGCTTTTTTGTTGATCTAGGACAACTTTCCATTTTATTCGAGCTTAAAAATATAATTAACCTGATTCATATAGTTGAATCTTGCAGATTTTTTTGAATTCCCCACCTAAACTAATGTTGCAACTAACAACTTTATAACAAGATTAAATTTTAACGAAAAATGGCTGCTAATCTGCTTTTAATTAGGATGGAGTATAACTTTGCCCTTTTTTTCTATGTTACTGGTTACTATTGGGATCGCTCTTTTGATTTGGGCACTAACACCTGCACAACAGATAAAAGAGACCACCAATCAACATGGTTGGAATCTACTCTGTAATTTGATCAGAGCATTTATCATTGGCTACTCTCTGTTCTTGTACAGTTTACTAAATCAAGCTCCCACCCTACTCATCACCGGACTTTCACTTATTCTTTTCGGCGGCAGCATTTTTGTAGTGATGGTCATCCACTTCAGTTCGACAACGATCAAAGAACTTGATTCTTTAGTCGAGCGCGAGCGATTTAATGCACTACACGACTCTCTGACCTCTTTGCCAAATCGACAATACTGCATGGAAACAATTAATAGGAAGATTAAAGTACAAACAGGGTTTACCACGTTACTGCTCGATGTGGTCAACTTTAAACAAGTGAACGATGCGATGGGACATGCTTGTGGCGATAGGTTACTGATTAAAATAGGCCAACGAATTTCTGAACTACTTTCTGATGATGATTTCATGGCAAGGATAGGTGGAGATGAATTTGTCCTTGTGATCAATAAAATGTCACACAATGAAATTTTAACTTTAATCAATTTAATTGATATGAATTTGCGTCGCCCTTTCAGTATTGATGGTTTTGAAATCGCCTCAAGTGCGGTATTTGGGGCAAGCCAATATCCTAAAGATGGCGAGACTCCAGATACTCTCATCAATCATGCAGACATCGCAATGTACCATGCAAAACAGGCAGGAAAACTACTTTCAAACTACACAGCCGAAATGAGTCATGGCGCTAAACGTAAGCTGCAGATCGCCAGCCAATTGCAGCTTGCTTTAGATCATGATGAGTTCGTTCTATTTTACCAGCCAATCATTTCAACAGAAACTGGGCTAGTAGCCAGTTACGAAGCCTTAATCCGTTGGAATCAACCTAATGGCGAACAAATAAATTCTTCAGTTTTTATTCATATTGCAGAACAAAGTAACAAGATCACTCAAATTACCCAGTGGGTATTAAAGCAAGTTGAATTAGATATTATCAAATTTCAAAATCAAGGGCTGTATTACCCAGTTAATGTCAATTTATCGGGTAAAGACGTACTAGGTAATACAATCACCAAACTATTAACCGACCTTGTTCAACGTACACCAACGATTGCCCAATATTTAGTTTTAGAAATAACGGAGAGTACGGCAATAAGTAAAATGGCGAATTTAGAACTTATTATTTCTCAAATAAAAGAACTTGGTTTTAGCATTAGTCTAGATGATTTTGGCACAGGCTATTCATCACTTTCACTACTAAAAGATTTACCCATCGATCAAATTAAAATAGATCGCTCCTTTATACAAAAGATCATAACAAATAAACGTAACCAGTCTATCGTTGTTAATACGATTGCACTTGCTCATGGTCTTGGTTACAGCGTGGTTGCTGAAGGGATAGAACATCCAGATACCTTACATTTACTGACCGCATTCAAATGCGACTATATTCAAGGACACTACTATTCCGCAGCACTATCCATTCAAGATGCGATTAACTGGTCACAACAGCACAATGCGGAAGCGGAATATGGCAAAACCTTATCGACCGCAGTAAAAAGCAATTAATTGAAAGCCCTTCTTTTAAATACAAAAAAACCGAGCACTAGGCTCGGTTTTTCTTACTCAGGTTAAATTAACCTTCGTTATTGCGGCGACCGCGGTGACCAGCACCACCATTGCCTGAATTTCCATGACCACGTTCGCCACGGTAGTTACCACGGTTGTCACCACCACGGTTACGGTCAAAACGACGTTCGCCATCACGAGAAGATGAACCACCTTCACGGTTACCACGGTAGCCGCCGCCTTCACGGTTTCCGCCATTACCACCTTCACGATTACCACGGTAACCGCCGCCATCACGACGTTGACCACCGCCATCGCGACGTTGACCGCCATCACGGCGAGGAGGACGACTGAAGTCAGTGAAATCTACAACAACAGCACCCACATCTTTTTGACGGATGCGTAGTTTGCGTAGTTTACCAGCAGTGTCAGAGTTCATTGCTTTAGGAAGCTGAACGTAAGTTTGACCTTGGTCTAGCTTGATAGCACCGATAGAACCTTTAGTTAAGCCAAGTTCGTTTGCTAGTGCGCCAACGATATCTTTAACTTGAACGCCTTGCTCACGGCCAACTTGTAATTGGTAAGTATCCCAATCAGCAGTGTTGCCACCGAAGTCACGACCACCGTCACGTCCGCCATCACGGCTATCACGTGGATTGTCACGACGCTCTTTACGGCGGTTTTTATCACGCTCGATTGCAGCAATCATAGGATCTGGGCCAGTGTAGAACAATGGCTGTTTACCTTGTTGACGCTTAAGAAGCATTGCAGCAAGCGTTGTTGAATCAATTTCAAGAGACGCTTGTAGTTTCTCTACTAGTTCAACAAAGTTTACTAGTGCAGTGCTTTCTTTATCAGCTTCAAGCTCAGTACCTAGCTTAGCAAGACGAGACGCTGCAACTGCATCACGTTCTGGAAGTTGAATCTCTTCCATTTGTGATTTAGTAACACGTTCGATAGTGCGAAGCATACGAATTTGGTTTGTGCGAACAAGAAGAATCGCTTTACCTTTACGTCCAGCACGGCCAGTACGACCAATACGGTGGATGTAAGATTCAACATCGAATGGAATATCGTAGTTGAATACGTGAGTAATACGCGGAACATCAAGACCACGAGCGACAACGTCAGTTGCAACTAGGATATCGATAACACCTTTTTTGATATGATCAACAGTACGCTCACGTAGAGACTGAGGAATATCGCCGTGTAGTGCTGCAGCTTTAAAGCCACGAGCAGATAACCAATCCGCTAGACGTTCAGTATCTTGACGAGTACGAACGAATACGATTGATGCATCAGTTTCTTCAGTTTCAAGAAGACGAGCCATTGCTTCATCTTTCTCTACGCCTTTCACTACCCAGTAGTTTTGCGCCACTTTATCAACAGTGTGGTTTGTACCAGCAACGTCAACTCGAGCAGGGTTACGTAGGTAACGGTCAACAATAGTTTTAACCATTGGAGGCATAGTTGCAGAGAATAGTACGCGCTGTGCTGATTCAGGAGCTTGCTCTAAAATCCAAGTAACGTCATCAACGAAACCCATTTTTAGCATTTCATCTGCTTCATCAAGAACAAATGTATGCGCTTCATCTAGGTGTAGACGGTCACGAGTTAGTAAGTCTTTAACACGACCTGGAGTACCAACAACAATGTGAGCACCGCGGCTTAGAGCACGCATTTGGTCAACAATTGAAGCACCACCGTAGATTTCAAGAACTTTAAGACCTTTAATGTCACGGCCAAGGTTTTTGATTTCTGCAGCAACTTGAATCGCTAGCTCACGAGTAGGAGCCATGATGATTGCTTGTGGTTTGTGTTGGTTAAGATTAATTTTGTTAAGGATTGGTAAAGAGAATGCAGCTGTTTTACCAGTACCTGTTTGTGCTTTACCTAACGCATCACGGCCTTCTAGAAGAAGAGGAATAGCAGCCGCTTGGATTGGTGTAGGAGAAACGAAACCCATGCTGTTTAGAGCTGAAAGGACATTTTCGTTAAGAGCTAATTCATTAAATTGAATTACAGATTCGGACATTGGGATCCCACTATATAAATTAAAACAAAAGGTCCCAGGTGCTCTACCAATTCAATACTGATCCAATCAGATACTGATTCCGTTCAGTTGCGAAACAGTAATAAAAACGCATCAAGCCATTAGGGACGTCTAAGGGAGGCGGATTATTCCTTAAACGCATAAAAAAAGCCAGAAAAAATTGAAATACATCACAATTTTTTCTCATTAACGAATAAAGTGATCATCTATTCGACATATTTAGTCGAATATTTAGACATCAGCCTAGCTTTGTATGAAATCTAAGCTCTACTTTATTCATCTCCCAAGCTTGCTTTAAGTAGTAATCATTCCTCGCAATGATTATAGTGTGCTTAATCACATTCGTTTGAAAAAAGACAGTATGTTTCAAGATAATCCTCTATTAGCTCAGCTAAAGCAGCAAATCCAAGAGACCCTTCCTAAAAAAGAGGGGACAATTAAAGCAACAGAAAAAGGTTTCGGCTTTTTAGAAGTCGACAGCAAAACAAGCTTTTTTATTCCGCCGCCATATATGAAAAAGTGTACTCATGGCGACAAAGTTGTTGCGATCATTCGTACCGAGAAAGAGCGTGAAGTTGCAGAGCCTGAAGAACTAATAGAGCAAAGACTGACACGTTTCATTGCTCGCGTGAAACTATTCAAAGGGCGTTTAAACTTAATTCCAGATCACCCTCAGCTGAAAAAGCTTCAATTAAAAGCAAAAGCAAAGAAAGGGCTGAATCCTGAACTATTGAAAGAAGGCGACTGGGTCGTTGCTCACCTTATTCATCACCCTTTAAAGGGAAACGATAACTTCCTAGCTGAAATTTCAGAAAAAATCACAGATGCGGATGATAAAATCGCACCATGGTGGGTCACTCTTGCACAGAATGATCTTCCAAATAGCGAGCCTGAAGGTATCGACAACTGGCAAGTCAATGATGATGCCGATCTAGAACGCGTTGACCTCACCGATTTGCCTTTAGTGACCATCGATGGTGCTTCTACTAAAGATATGGATGATGCGCTATACGCAAAGAAAACAGAATCTGGCGATTTTGAACTGACTATTGCGATCGCCGATCCAACCGCCTATATATCACCAGAAGATGAGATGGATAAAGTTGCCCGTGAACGCGGCTTCACTATCTACTTACCTGGTCGTAATATCCCGATGTTACCGCGCGATCTTGCTGATGACTTATGTTCACTGATCGAGAACGAAATTCGCCCTGCCCTCTGTTGTACCGTCACGGTAAGTAAAGATGGCGTTATCGGTGACGATATCAAATTCTTCGCTGCGAACATCAAATCTCATGCTCGTCTTGTATATGATCATGTATCGAACTGGCTTGAAAACGGGAAATCAGAGGAATGGCAACCTGAAGAGCAAATCGCTACCGTTGTTAAAGATCTTTATGATTTCTCACTTGCACGTGCAGATTGGCGTAAGAACAATGCTGTCGTATTCCCAGATCGCCCGGATTACCGCTTTGAATTGAGTGAAGACAACGATGTGATTGCGATTCATGCCGATATGCGTCGCTCTGCAAATCGATTAGTTGAAGAGTCGATGATCACCGCCAATATTTGTGCGGGGACTATCCTTAAGAACACTTTTGGCAATGGCGTATTTAACACTCATGCTGGTTTCAAGCCGGAAAAGCTAAAGGATGTATTAGAGCTAGTCAATCCTCAATCTGAAGACGCATACACAGAAGAATCGATAACAACATTAGAAGGATTTGCAAGCTTACGTCGTTGGTTAGGCACGTTAGACACCAACTATTACGATAACCGTATCCGTAAGTACCAAGCATACAGTGAAATTGGCAATCAACCTCTTCCTCACTATGCCATGGGCCTAGACATTTACGCGACGTGGACATCACCAATACGTAAATATGGTGACATGATCAACCATCGAATGTTGAAAGCGCACATTCTAGGTAAAGACCCAATACAGACGGCAGATGAGTCGGTCGGTGAAGAGCTAGCGTTACACCGTCGCCATCATAATATGGCAGAGCGAAATGTGGGTGATTGGCTATATGCACGTACTTTATGTGATGAGCCAGCTAAGGAAACGCGTTTCAAAGCAGAAATTTTTGACATTAACCGAGCAGGCATGAGAATCCGCCTTATCGAAAATGGAGCCGCCGCTTTCATACCTGGCTCTCTTATTATTGATAATAAAGAAAGAATTAGCTGTAATAGTGACGACGGTACTATTTGTATTGATAAAGAAGTGGTATATAGAACAGGTGACGAATTAGAAGTTGTTTTAACAGAAGTCAACCTAGAGAATAGAAACCTGGTCGCAAAACCAACTCAAGTTTTTGCAGAGCAGCCCTCAGAGACTGATGAAACTAAAGCATAATTAATTCAACCTCTTAGATAGGCGCTCACATTATGAGCGCCTTTTTTTGTCACAATTAAACGCAAAATCTGTTTTATATTGACAATCGCGGCTTAGGTCTGCATTTGAGGTAATCAATGCCCATCATCGATATCATAAAGTTATCAAATTTAGAACAAAGGAAAACGGAGCGTTACCCCGCGCCCAGAAATGGCATTTTTATCGTCAGACAAGGAACAATGCATTTTAGCTACCCAAACGGGAAGAAAGGGAAACTTGAGGCTGGGGAATTTGTGCTATACAGCTCGGGGGAGTTTTATAGTGCGAATAAAGAGATAAATGGAGACAACTTCGTCGCAGAATCAATCAATTTTGATATCAGTCTATTTCAAGAGTTTAGGCAACATTATGATGATATCAACTTTATCTCTAACTCTAATAAACTGTACAAGTTCGATCAATCCGACACAAAAATTTATAAACTACTCACTTTTTTGATCGATACTCACAACAGTGCTTCATTTAATAGATTTGCTCAATCACATATCGCGTTTGCGCTTCTCGCGATGATGTTAGAGAAGTACCCATCACTATTCAGTACTGTGGTCACGGCTTCAGAGCTCACTGTCACTCAAAAGGTCATCAACTACATAGACAACAATATAGAGAATGATATCTCACTTGATTCTCTTGCTTTACATATTGGAATGTCAACGGCCACATTAAAACGCAGGCTCGCAGCCGAAGAGCTTTCATTTTCAAATTTACTCAAAATAAAGAGAATTAATCACGCCTCTAACCAACTAAGAAACTGTTCAAAATCGATCACTCAAATTGCGTATGATTCTGGCTTTAAAAGCGCAGCCCACTTTAGTACTGTATTCAAGAGCTTACAAGAATGCACCCCAAAAGAGTTTAGGGCAAAAGCAGCCGTAGAGGCCTAACCCTACACGGTTTACCAAATATAAGCTTTAGGATCCCTTTCTATCTCTTTCAACACTGCCACCAAGTCAGTACTTGAAGGCAAATAAGGGTAAGGGATCCATATCAGTGTTTCTCCACTATGCTGTGGAACAAAAATAGACCACCTTCGGGTTTGGTTATCAAATTCAATTTTGGCAACAGAACTTATATATTCACAGTGGCTAGAGTCGAGTAAGTAATGCGCTTTAGAGAACTGTACTCCATTCTCACATGTTTCAAATAGAGACTTCCCTAACTCCACAGGATGATTACTATTACGCTCATGACAGAGTTGTGTCGCACTTCGTTCGAGCCGATGCTTATCCATCTCAATAACTGCCATTCAAACCTCCTTAGGCAATAAAACATTTCTTGAAGCGGTGAATAAGAACCCAAGTAGACCTCCCTAGCACAAGTCTAGGCTCTCAATCTTTATAATACCATTTATCCTATTCACAAAACTGTAACCAGAACCTCATATGATGCTGTGAGCTTAAACATACCATATGGAGTTATTTATGTTACGAGTTGCAATTGCCACTCTCCTGTCTGCTTGCCTACTCACTTCTAATGCGTTTGCACAAGAAACGAATATATCAGGATCAACGTCTGTTGCACGATTGATGGACGTACTTGCCGAGAAATATAACGCAAGCCACCCAGATTCTTATATCGCGGTTCAAGGGATTGGTTCGACTGCTGGAATTACAATGGTTAAAAAAGAGGTCACCGATATTGGGATGAGCTCCCGTTACCTTACCGAACGTGAACAAGAAGCGGATATGGACGTGTTTCCCATTGCTTATGATGGGCTTGCATTGGTCGTGAATCGTACTAACTCGATTGGCAATCTTACCAGGGAGCAGTTATACGATATTTACAAAGGAAAAATTACAAATTGGAAAGAAGTCGGTGGGGAGAATAAGCCAATTGCAGTGGTCACTCGTGAGCCTTCATCCGGTTCAAGATACAGTTTTGAGAGCCTTTTAGGTTTAACAAAAATCGTCAACCATCGTTTAGTATCTGATATAAATCCAAACAATTTAGTCGTGAACAGCAACAGTATGGTTAAAACAATCGTTAACCATAACCCGCACGCGATTGGTTTTATTTCAAAAGGGTCCATTGATCAATCCGTAAAAACGATCAACTTTGCAGGTGTTAAGCCTACTTCTCAGAACATCGCAAAGGCCCATTACGGACTATCGCGACCTTTTTTGTTATTACATAAAAAAGACTCATTAACGAAAGAGTCCTCTCAATTTATTGAGTTCATAAAGTCGCCTCGCGGACAGGCGTTAATCAAAGAGTATGGATACACTCCTGTTAAGCATTAACAAAAAGAGAGAGCAAATGCTCTCTCTTTTTTTATTCAAAACATCACGGTTTAGAAGTGCAATTGAATCACTGAGGTCACTACACAACCAGGTCTACGAATTCCTTCAATCTCAACGCGAATTTCACGTTCAATCTCAAGACCTTTTTTAATCGGTGTCACTTTTAGTAGTGTGCTCTTCGCTCGAACATTATTTCCAGATTTTACCGGATATGGAAAACGTACTTGATTCAACCCTATGTTTACGACCATTTTTGCCGTTGGGAACATTGAATTTGATTCGTCTACACTATCAGTCAGCTTAGGGAGTAACGCTAAAGTGAGAAAGCCGTGTGCAATAGTGGTTTTAAATGGTGAATCTGTCGCTGCTTTTTCTGGATCCGTATGGATCCACTGATTATCTTCAGTTATCTGACCAAACTGATTAATACGGTTTTGGTCCACTGGCAACCAGTTACCCACATGGATAACTTCACCAACCTGAGTTAATAGTTGATCATATACTTCTTGGGCTTCTGGTTTTAACTCAATAGGCTCAGGAGCCGGAGCTTCTTCATTAACAGCAGGTAGCTGATGATCTCTCACCCATGAGAAAAAATGACTGTTTTGAGTTTTATTCAGAAACTCTCCCCAGTACTCACGTAATGCAGGGGACATCCATTGCATGAATTCAGAGTGCTGTGCAGACCAGCTCTCTCCACGATGTTTAAAAATATTTGCGACTTTCATAAAAAACCTCAGTCTCACCCAAGAACACTAACTATTACTCTTTAATTTTGAAACACTTCACAGTTTCGTGCAAACACTTTCGAGCTAACACGCGTACTCTTAACATCATAAAACCAATAATTTCAATAGCTTGCCAATAAAACATTATTTTATTAGATTTCACCAAGCGGAGCATTTACTCAAAAAACCATTGATATGATGAATAAAATAGGCAAGCACCATAAAAATCAGCCTTAATGCATCTAACGGCTAAAATAACAGCAAATAAATAATTTTCTTCATTTTTTTCTTTACAAGGTTCGTGCCAATACATATTATACGCCACGAAACGGAGGGATGGCTGAGTGGTCGAAAGCACCGGTCTTGAAAACCGGCAACCGTTAATAGCGGTTCTAGGGTTCAAATCCCTATCCCTCCACCACATTTCGAAAAAAGCCTTTGATTATCAAAGGCTTTTTTTATATCTGCAAGACACGTAACTAATCACCAAGAATAATCGACACCACTCCCTTTTCTTGAATTCAGTTTAAATTATTCCACCGATCTATTTCTGTAGTACTACACAGCGGACGGCAATTCACTTCCTCCTTATTCTAGTTATACAAACACTGGTAACGAACCATTGCCTTTTACTTGCCGTATAGCCAGGTGAGTATGGATATCTTTTACATTGGTTAAACGCTGTAATTTCCTCGTAAACGCTTCGTAGCCCACAAGATCTTTACTCACCACCTCTAGCAAATAGTCATAAGCTCCCGAGACAACATGACAGTTCACTACTTCTTCCATATCCACAATGGCATGTTCAAATTCATCAATAGAGCTCTCTTGATGGTTATTCAAACTCACTTCGACAAACACAGTCATCGCGATTCCAACGGACTTCCTATCTAAAGTTGCTCTGTATCCGTTGATCACGCCCTGCTCTTCTAACCTTTTCAAGCGTCTCGCGCACGGTGAAGCAGACAACCCCACCAGATCGGCAAGTTCAGCCGTCGTTAAACGTCCATCACTTTGAAGTAGATGCAACAAATGACGATCAATCCTATCCACGCGCACTTTCCTTTCATGTTTATAGAAAATTGAGTGGAAACCATTAAAACTAGTCCACCTCTTAGCGGAACCCACCATTTACACCTTACTATAACTGCAAGTTTGCCAAATTCCACCCGTAAAATTGATACATAATTCCAACATCCACCTAAAAAGATAATAACATCATATGAATTACGGCTACCCTGCAATCATTGCGACTCTTTTACTTTGGTCTGGTTTCTTTTTGTCACTAAAAGGAGGAGCGAATTCAAATCTTACTCCGGCAGATATTGCAATGATGCGATTTGCGTTACCTGCTTTGATATTACTTCCTTTAGTGGTAAAAGCGAGAATCGAGATAATGAAGGTTCCTCTGCGTTATTTGATAGGAATGTTTATTGGATGTGGCCTACCCTATCTACTCATTGCAAGTACAGCCATGCACTTCGTTCCTGTTGCCCATGCCAGTGCTTTAGTCCCGGGGACGCTTCCGCTTTTTGTTTCTGCAATTGCGGTTGTTTTATTTAAGCAACCTCTTAGCCAACATAGAAAGTTAGGTCTTGCATTTGTGTTTCTAGGGATCCTGTTATTTTTAACGAGTAGCTTAGCTGAGTATGATGGAAACCAACTGACTGGGCACCTACTGTTTCTAATGGGAAGTATGATGTGGGCGATGTTTACCATTTGCGCTCGTGTGGCTAACTTAGATGCTCTCGTAAGCGCAGGGCTAATTTCATTGTTATCCGTGATCGCTTTGTTTGCACTGGTGAGCACTGGCACGCTCGATAGCCACTTAACATCTATACCGTTTAACTCTTGGCCATGGCAAGAGCTCGCTGGGCATTTGATGCTACAGGGCTTAGGGGCCGGCTTACTTGCAGCATTTACCTATTTATATGCTATCAACAAGTTGGGGGCAGAACGCTCAGCAGCCTTTGGATCCGCAACTCCGGCAGTCGCTACTCTGCTGGCTATACCTATTTTCGATGAAGTTCCAGACTTGACCACATGGGCGGCACTAGGATTTATCTGTGTTGGCAGTATTATCGCGAGTAACGTATTCCTTAAAAATGACGCTTCGCTTCAATATCGCCCTCCCACACGTGAGCAATAGACTGATTTCAATCGCCTCTGATTCAAGCGGGGATTATTTCGATTGTGGGGGAAAGTCGACTACGTTACATTATCTTTTTTGTAAGGCTCTCGGAGCAAATTATGATCACTCCTATCGCTATTCGCCTCACTCAAGGTCGAGATTTGAAACAAGCTATAGCTGAACTCGTACTAGACAACAAAATCAGTGCAGGCTCTATTGCTTCTTGTGCAGGGTGCATTTCACAGTTAAATATTCGACTGGCTAACGCAGATAATACGTTGAATGTCTGTGCGCCTTTCGAGATTGTATCTTTGACTGGCACGCTCACGCCAAACCACCAGCACATTCACATATCCGTTGCCGACAGCGAAGGAAAGGTATGGGGTGGGCACCTATTAGAAGGCACTATTGTTTCGCACACCGCAGAACTTATCGTTCACCACTACCCTGATCTGATGTTTTCGCGAGAACACGACGCTAGTACAGGTTACACTGAACTGTTGGTTTCCTCATCACAATAGTAAAGTCCTCTTCAGCATAGTCATCGATTAATGACACATCATCACACTGAAGTTTGCAGTAACGATAAATAGCCTGTTTGTTATAGCTCACAAGTAATGGCTGAGGTGGGAAAACATCTGCATTTAAAAGGTTGAAAATAAGTACTTTGTCCGCAGCTTGATACATCTGATTTATGACTGAAGATAAGTAATCGTCATTACGCGAACGATAATTTAACGAGCCAGAAGCGACAACAATATCATGCGGCTTAAGGGTCATCTGGCTAAAATCACCCCATATAAAGTGACTTGCTGTTTTGGTGCTCGGATCGAGATGGTGTTGAGCAAACCTCTTTTTCGTGGTTTGAATAAATGGGCGATGCTGATCTATCCCTGTGTATGAATCGAGAGTGTATATCTCATCAAGATAACGAAACAAATCACCGAACCCACATCCCAGATCTAAAACGCTCCGATCATTAAAATTCGTCGCCGTGGCAATAGCTTGAAAGCGTTTACTCTGAGCAGTTTCATCTGACCATCCTAATATTTTTGCGTTTCTTCCTCGCCATTTTTTCAAACGAGTACGATGAAACAAATAGATCTCTAATCGGTCCAAAAGGTGCATAATCTTATCCGCTTTATTCGTCGCGTTTTGATCTATTCAATAGAAAAATTGACGAGTATTAATTAATGGTCGCATATCGAGAAGTATGTAACAATCCCACCTCTTATTTACCCGTTAAAGTCATACCAATGAAATTTCAAGCCGCTATTTTCGACATGGATGGACTCCTCCTCGATACAGAACGTGTCTGCATGAGAGTCTTTAAACAAGCCTGTGAAGTCCAAAATCTTCCATTTTATGATGATGTCTACCTTTCTATCATCGGCCGTAATTCAGCAGGAATTGAAGTCATTTTTCGCAACGCTTATGGGGAGTCTTATGAACGACTTAATGCAGAATGGCGTGAACGCTACGGTGCGATAGTTAAACACCAAGCAATTCCAATAAAAAATGGCGTGATTGAGCTACTCGAATGGTTGAAGGAAAATAAATACCCTATTGCTGTCGCCACCTCAACCCAAAAAGACATTGCTGAAATTAAACTTCGGCTCGCCGGGTTAGATCAGTATGTGGATAGCTTAACCACGGGTTGCGAAGTCAGCAAAGGTAAACCAGATCCAGAAATCTATCTGCTTGCGGCCAATCGCCTACAAGTACAACCTGAATTGTGTTTAGCATTTGAAGATTCCAATAACGGAGTTCGTTCTGCTATCTCTGCCAATATGATCGCTTATCAAATACCAGACTTGGTTGAGCCTTGCGAAGAAGTATTGGCTCTGGGGCACTGCATTTTGCCTTCGCTCTCGCATGTATTAGCGTCATTAAAAGAGTAAACATACGATAGCAGTAGCAATAACATTTAAGTTCGAGTTCAATCGCTGGTTAATTACACTCCCTCACTCGCATTTGAGTCGATGTGGGGGAATGTGCCAGCCCCTTGAATCAAGCTCTAAGAGTTTGAGCTCGTACTTTCGAATCCAAGTCGAACAGAAACTTTGCAGCTTCAATATGTTGCGGATATTCGATAAATTTCTGACGACAAGCTTCTGTCATCATGTGAAGCTCTTCTGCCAACATTAATTCCCAGTAGAGTGATGTTGTATGCAACATCGCTAAAAGTGGCTTAAACACCTCTTTTTCATACGCCAACATTAAATCTTCTAAGATTATGTCACGTTCATCTTCACTGCTGATCGGTAATTCAATCGCTGCTTTTGCTTTAAGGTAATGTTCGTTACCAAGCAGATTATTCATGACGGGTTGATTGTCTTGAGCTAATTCAATGAGTTCTATCTTGATAGCTTCTCGCCAGTTCTCTTGGCTAAGATCATCTTCAGCAACAGTGTCAAACTCATCATAGATCCTACGCTCTGTTGCTCGTTGCACCTTCATCAGCACCGAGCGAACTGTTTGAAAGGGTAATTGATACTCTTTACAAAGCTCAATGATTAATGAGTGGAAACCGCCATGAGGGAGATGAAGATTTGTTTTGAAAATAGCAAGAGCGGCTTCTTGCTGTGGCGTAAGATCGCGCATGATGGTTATGGTCCTTTGTTCTAGTTTACTCTTTATTTAGACGGCTAGCTTTCTAGGAAAAGCTAGCGGCGTAAACCATATACCAACCATAGGCTTGAAGATAGCTTTATAGTGAAAAGAAGCCCAACAATCAGGCCAATCAACCCAACAGTTCCATCAAAACCTTTAGATTTTTATTAGATAGCGATATTCGTTTGATGCCAATAAATATTTAGCAAAATCACGATCGTTCTCTTCTGCCATAATGTGCTCAATAAGCCAATTTGCCATGAAGAGTATTACCGTCTTCAACTCACAATGGTTATTGATAAATTGAGAGCATTGATTTTTAAGCTGCTTAAGTAACATATTATGAACATTAGTATGTTTTTCATAGCCGTCATAACGAGAAAGCACCATAAGGTTCTCTTCACTTATGAAATGATATTCCGCATAAGCGATAACTTCGTTGATCAAACGCTGCATTATGCCTCTCGATTCGTTTTGATTAACCAATAACTTATTAATCATCGCGAGCAAATTCTTATGTTGCAAATCTATAACTTCGATACCAAGATCATAGCTATCTAGCCAATTGTAAGTATGCATTCCTACCCTACCGCAATTTGTCATTAATAACACAGGACCATGAAAAGATGTTCGTGTTGTAATCTATCTCTTCATGTCACTCCGTATATCGTACCAATAAGCGAACACTTTTGGAACGTAAACAAGCGGCATACGGTAAATTGGTGGCATATTTTATACCCTAATTTCAAAAACTTTTTGAACTGTCGCCACTTTGTCGCCATTTACGATTTTTAAGCATAAAAAAAGAGCCACTAAAAAGTGACTCAATTCTTAAAAATTTAAACAAGTATTTTAAACGCTACTCTTTACCGAAGACGTTGTTCTCTTGCTCTTGCACACGAATGAAAGTCGTACGCTTGCTTAGCTCTTTAAGCTTTGCTGCGCCTACGTATGTGCACGTTGAACGTACGCCACCAAGGATGTCAGAAATCGTATCATGAACAGAACCACGGAACGGAAGTAA
>NZ_VTYA01000023.1:0-45949 GCF_013114135.1 Vibrio sp. 03-59-1 | reverse complement strand
TAAATTAAACATGCGCCCACGCAAAAGGCTTGGGTATAGAATGCCAATGGAGTATATTCATGCCCACCTGTAGAAAGTGTCGCACTTCAAACTTGATACTAAGTAAAATAATAATAAAAATAAAAGCTTAAGTGTTAGCTAAGATGTAACATCATATTTCATCCATTATAAGTCTATGAGCTTATGAGGAAAATAAAAGAGAGGCACTTAGCATGCCTCCCTTAAGTTTTACCGCCTGCAACAGGTTTAGTGGTGCAATATTTGACTTAAGAAATTTTGAGTTCGATCAGACTGAGGATTTTCGAAGAAATCGACAGGGTTATTTTCTTCAATAATTTCTCCGGCATCCATGAATATTACTCGATCTGCCACCTCTTTCGCGAAACCCATTTCGTGAGTAACACAGAGCATTGTCATACCTTCATCTGCTAGTTCAACCATAACATCCAATACTTCACGAACCATTTCAGGGTCGAGTGCAGAGGTAGGTTCATCAAAAAGCATAACTTGAGGGCTCATACAGAGAGAACGAGCAATAGCCACACGTTGTTGCTGACCACCAGAAAGTTGTCCTGGGAACTTGTCGGCTTGATCTGGGATCTTTACACGCTCTAAATACTTCATTGCAATTGCTTCTGCTTCCTTTTTAGGCATTTTCTTAACCCAAATAGGCGCAAGAGTGCAATTTTCAAGTACTGTTAAGTGTGGGAATAAATTGAAGTGCTGGAAGCACATCCCAACTTCTTTTCGTACGGCTTCGATATTTTTTAAATCTTCGGTTAATTCATTACCTGATACAAAAATATGCCCTTTTTGATGCTCTTCAAGTCGGTTAATACAACGAATCATCGTTGATTTACCAGAGCCAGAAGGGCCACAGATAACGATTTTTTCGCCTTTACGAACTTCAAGATTAATATTCTTTAGTACGTGAAATTCGCCATACCACTTGTTCATATCCTTGAGTTCAATCATCAACTCTTGACTATCATTTGTATTCGATTGTTGCTGCGTCATAATACGTCCTTGATCTTTTTAATTATCGTTTGTGGCCGGTGTGAAGTTTGTTTTCAAGCCATATCGAATATCTCGACATGCTAAAACAGAACACCCAGAACACTAACGCGACAAATACATAACTTTCGGTGGAAAACCCTAACCATTCAGGGTCAGTGTTTGCGGCTTGACCAATACCAAGTACATCAAACATACCGATGATGAGTACGAGACTGGTATCTTTAAACAAGCCAATAAAGGTATTAACAATAGATGGAATCGTGATTTTAAGCGCCTGAGGGAGAATGATTAATCCCGTTTTTTTCCAGTAGCTTAAACCTAATGCATCTGCAGCTTCATATTGGCCTTTTGGAATGGCTTGTAGACCACCACGAATTACTTCCGCCATATAGGCTGCACTAAATAGAACTACCCCGATTAATGCTCGAATCAACTTATCTGTTTCAGAACCTTCAGACAAAAATAGTGGCAGCATTACTGAAGCCATAAAGAGCACTGTAATTAACGGAACGCCACGCCACACCTCGATATAGATGGTACACATGCTTCGTATAATTGGCATCTCAGAACGACGGCCCAGTGCCAAAGCGACACCGATAGGCAAGGAAACCACGATGCCCACTAAAGCAATGATAAGTGTAACCAGTAAGCCACCCCATTTATGGGTTTCAACGACTTCAAGGCCAAACACGCCACCATAAAGTAGACCAGCAACAACAAATGGGTATATGTTAACGAAAACTAGCCAGATCCAAAGTCGTTTTGGCGTTTTCTCGTAGGCGAGTAGGCCAACGAAAATAGCTAACGTTGCATAGAAAAGTTGAGGTCGCCACAGTTCAGCTTCTGGGTAGAAACCGAACATAAATTGATCCCAACGAACGCTGATAAACACCCAACATGCGCCATCACTGGTACAGGCATCTCTTGTGCTTCCAAGCCAATCGGCATTGAGAATTGCCCAGTCAAATATTGCCCAAAATAAAGAGAATCCTAAATAGGCTAAAACAATAGTCACTACTGAGTTAACAGGGCTATTAAAAAGATTTTTTCGAAGCCAACCTACCGCACCGACAGTGTTTGCAGGTGGTGGAAGGCTTGGTTGAAATTCATGTATGCTCATCTTATCTCTCCACCAACGCAACTTTGCGGTTATAGATATTCATCAAGGCAGATGTCAAAATACTCAATGTGAGATAAACACCCATTGTCATTGCAATGATTTCAATCGCTTGCCCAGTTTGGTTGAGGGTTGTCCCTGCAAAAACCGAAACTAAATCTGGATAACCAATCGCCATCGCTAGGGATGAGTTTTTGGTTAAATTCAAATATTGACTGGTCAATGGTGGAATGATGATCCTCAGAGCTTGCGGAATAACAACTAACTTTAAGGTTCGAGAACGAGGTAAACCTAATGACATGGCAGCTTCAGTTTGCCCATGGCTAACAGCGTTAATCCCTGATCGTACAATTTCGGCAATAAACGAAGCGGTATAGATACTTAGTGCGAGCATTAAGGCCGCAAGTTCAGGAATAATGCTGATACCACCACGGAAATTGAACCCTTTTAATTCAGGATATTCAGCCGTGATAGGTTGTCCCATAACAAAAAATATGATCGTCGGAATGACAATACATAAACCAAAAGCGATCCGTAATAACGGCGTTTGTTGACCCGTTAGTTTTTGCTTGTTTTTGGCCCAAATGCTAATGAATAATGTCGCAATGATGCCGGCGATAAAAGCAGCGATTACAAAAGCACTACCTTGTTCAAAAACAGGAGCGGGGAAATATAACCCACGAACATTAAGGAATATTGCTTCACCTAAACTCATACTTTGACGAGCAGATGGTAGCGCTTGAAGTACAGCAAAGTACCAAAAGAATATTTGCAATAAAAGTGGAATATTACGGAAAATTTCAATGTAAATTGCTGCGAAACGGCTAACCAACCAGTTATTCGATAACCGAGCAATCCCGACAGAAAAACCAATGGCCGTCGCTAGGATAATACCAAGAACTGAAACTAAAGCCGTGTTCAGGAGGCCGATAACAAATGTTCTTCCATAAGAAAATGTTTCATCGTACTCAACAAGTGTTAAGCCAATACCAAATCCAGCTTCTTCAGATAAGAAACCAAAGCCAGTCGCGATACCTCTAGCATCAAGATTGGTTAAAGCATTATTTACAATGGTGTATCCGAAAAAAAGCAGTGCAGCAACCGCAAGTATTTGGAAGATGACTGAGCGAAAGGTGGGGTTATAAAATAGGTTTGCACTCTTAGCAGTTGGTTTTGCCTGCATACTTGGTACATTATTATTAGGTTTCATACAACATTAACCTCAAATCCATTTAGGAAAGGGCGGCATTCCACCGCCCTTCAATAACATATCCAAACTGAATTAGCGGATAGGTGGAGCGTACATGAAGCCACCAGCATTCCATAGGGCGTTTACGCCACGTGAAATAGCTAGAGGAGAACCTGTACCAACGGTGCGTTCAAAGCTTTCACCATAGTTACCCACTTGTTTGATTACTTGGTAGCCCCAATCATCACGAATGCCAAGACCTTTACCTTTAGGACCATCAACACCAAGAATACGTTTGATGTTTGGATCTTTAGATTTCAGCATTTGATCTGCGTTTTTAGACGAAATACCATACTCTTCGGCATTAATCATTGCAGAGAGTGTCCATTTTGCCACGTTAAACCATTTGTCATCATCTTGACGAACAACCGGTCCAAGAGGCTCTTTAGAGATGATTTCAGGTAAAACTTGCGCTGAACTTGGATCTTTAAGGTTCAAGCGAAGGGCGTAAAGACCTGATTGGTCTGTCGTAAGTACATCACAACGACCGGCATCAAAACCTTTAGATGTTTGCGCGGCCGTATCAAATACAACCGGTTTGTATGACATTCCGCTGTTACGGAAATAATCGGCTAGGTTAAGTTCTGTAGTGGTACCAGATTGAACACATACAGAAGCACCATCCAGTTCTTTAGCACTGGTTAAGCCAAGATCTTTTTTGACCATGAAACCTTGACCATCGTAGTAGTTTACGCCAACGAAGTTTAAACCAAGAGCTGTATCACGGTGAAGAGTCCATGTGGTGTTACGCGACAATACATCGATTTCACCAGACTGGAGAGCGGTGAAGCGTTCTTTTGCCGTTAAAGGAACATACTTAACTTTTGTTTTATCGCCAAGAACAGCAGCTGCCAGTGCTTGACAATATTCAACATCGATTCCTTCCCATTCACCTTTTGAGTTTGGGTTAGAGAACCCTGGAAGACCAGTACTTACACCACAAGTTAGATAACCTTGTGATTTAACTTTTTCCAGAGTGCTATCTGCTGCTGATGCTGATGTTGCCATCATGGCAGAAGAAGCAGCGACGACTGTAGCAAGAAGAGTGAGTTTATTTGTCATTTGTATCCATCCTGTATGATCCATGTTAAACCAGGTAATACCTGATACAACTTACTTATCATGATTACGTTATATCCTTTACGATTGATTTCGGCTTTTTGAGCACGATTGAAAATCAATCACTTATAAGCGTAGGTAAGGAATTATGTTTTCTCAAACATTTAATTTAAAAAGATTTTTGAGAGAAATCACAAAACCGAACAGATGTTAGGATGACTAAATGTTAACTGAATGTAAATAGTGCAACTGAGCACATCATTAGTGCATTAGAATAATTGTACTCATATTGAATGTTTAAATGGTGTTACAGGTTATTTGACAGTCGTATACTAGTGAGACAATCTAAGAACTAATGAAAATTTAGTCTTAAATAGTTTATTAAGAGACAATGGGCTGCTCAGAATGCACTGTTTTTGGTAGCATAAGTGAATAGTTATTTAGAAAGCTTAGGAGTAGCAATGCGATATTTTCCACTATTTTTGGATGTAGTTAACAAACCTGTTTTGGTTGTGGGTGGGGGAGAGGTTGCATGCAGAAAAGTCGATTCACTTTTAAGGGCAGGAGCATCGGTTACTGTCGTATCACCCAAGTTAGAGCCTTACTTGAGGTCCCTTGTGGATGCAGAGCGTTGTTCATGGATTCAAAATTTTTATTCCAGTGAAATTATGACCAAGCAGTATATACAAGTATGGGCAACAACCGATAATCCATCCTTAAATCATCAGGTTCATAAAGATGCAAAAAAAATGGGTATTCTTGTAAACGTGGTTGACGATTTACCCTTCTGCGATTTCATTACTCCGTCTATGGTGAACCGTGGGCGAATCCAAATTGCGATATCGAGTGGTGGCGCTTCTCCAATTTTAGTGAGAAACATTCGTGAAAAATTAGAATCAGTACTGCCACAGAATTTATCTCTACTCGCAGAGTTTGGCGCATCAAAACGTAATTCTATTAAGAAAGAGTTTCCTAGTGTGACAGAAAGACGAAAATTCTGGGAAGCGTTTTTATCTGACTCTCGCGTTGAATCATCAGTGAGCAGAGAACAGCTAGAATCACTATACCAAATCGCTATTAAGCAAGAATTAGACAGAGCAGGTAGCAGCACATGGATAGAGTTTGGTGATGATGTAGAGCTTTTGACGATAAAAGCGTTGCGACTAATGCAACAAGCGGAACTGATTCTATACCCTAAAGCGTGTCCCTATGATTTTATTGATTTATCACGGAGAGATGCTGAACGCGAGCAATATGCAACTGCTGCTGATTTGTCCGAGAGAATAGCCAAAGCGAAACAAGACAACTTGCGAATCTGCGTTTTTGTACCGAAGAAGAACGAGTGTTCATTGCTAATTGGAAGTGATAGCTTGCTCTCTTTGGGCCGATGTTGACCGTAAACCAGTTTTGAAGTCACTTTTACTTAAGTGTTGCTCACGTGGAATAGAAAAACAAAGAAGGAGGCACAATCGAGTGTCTCCCTCTTTAATTATAACCAGTACCAAGCTCTTTTTCTAAAGGCTAGGTGCCAACTTATTGCAAACCACCATTACAAAAGTAATTAGTCGCGGAAGTTGTCAAATTGGAACGGTTGGCCGAAATCACCACCGCGAACCAGAGCCATAACTTCTTGTAGATCGTCACGTTTTTTACCTGTTACGCGCATCTTCTCGCCCTGAATAGCAACTTGAACTTTGATTTTTGCATCTTTTACGGCTTTGATTATTTTCTTAGCAATATCAGTTTCAACACCTTGTTTGAAAATGACATCTTGGTGCCAATTTCTACCCGTTTGGTCCGCTTTTTTTGCTTCCATCGCTTTAGCATCCACACCGCGCTTGGTTAGGTTGCTGCGTAGAATGTCGCGCATCTGCTTAAGTTGGAAGTCATCTTGCGAAGAAAGGGTAACAACGTCGCTCTTATATTCGAATGACGCCTCAACATTTCTAAAATCAAAACGAGTAGCAAGTTCACGGTTAGCGTTATCAACAGCATTACGAAGTTCTGTGCTTTCAACTTCAGAAATAATATCAAAAGAAGGCATAAAAATTATCCTCAGTTTTATTTACGGGTTTTAATTGCAGTAGAGAGCATATCAAGCATTTGAACAGTGTCATTCCAACCAATACAAGGGTCGGTAATTGATTTGCCATATTCAAGATTGTTGATATCGGTCATTGGTTGATTGCCTTCTTCAATAAAGCTTTCAGCCATGATCCCTGCAACAAAAGTGCTTCCAGATGTGATTTGATCACAAATATCTTGCGTGACTTCGAGCTGTTTACGGTGCTGTTTTTCACAGTTTGCGTGGCTAAAGTCAACAATTAGACGCGCAGGTAAATCAAACTCTGCAAGCTTGTTGCATGCGGCTTCAACCGATTGAGCATCGAAATTCGGCCCAGTGTCACCACCGCGAAGAATAATGTGCCCATACGGGTTACCACTGGTGCGATAAACCGTCATACGACCATTCTTATCTGGAGAGTAGAAGTAGTGAGATGCATGCGACGCGCGAATAGCGTCAATGGCAATTTTTACGTTGCCGTTGGTACCATTTTTAAAACCAACAGGACAAGATAGCGCAGATGCCATCTCACGGTGGATTTGCGATTCAGTTGTGCGTGCACCAATAGCACCCCAAGTAATTAAATCAGCAATGTATTGACCAGTGATCATGTCAAGGAATTCAGTCGCTGTCGCAAGCCCCAGCGTATTAATATCGAGCAAGAGTTTACGTGCTTTGTGCAGCCCAGCTTCAAGTGCATAAGAACCATCTAGGTTTGGATCAGTAATCAGACCTTTCCAACCTACCACTGTGCGTGGTTTTTCAAAGTAGGTTCTCATGACGATAAAGAGCTCTTTTGAATATTGTTCTTGGATAGAACTTAGACGCTGAGCGTAGTCTAGAGCGGCATCGGTATCGTGAACAGAGCATGGTCCAACGATAACCAAAAGTCGATTATCTCGACCTGTAAGAATATCTTCAATTTGTCTGCGAGACTGAGCAATACGTTCAGCAACATCGTCAGTGATAGGGTAAGCACTTCCAAGCTCGGCTGGAGTCGGCATAGGCCCAAGTGCTTGGGTTCTCAATTCATCAGTTTTTAATGGCATGTGATTGCTTGTCTTTTATTGCGAAGCGGTAAAGATAACGGAATTATTCTTAGGAATAAACTCTTTAGAGGTAATCTTATTGGTCATTCGTGGATTAATCGGTGCTTTATTGTTGAGTTAGAGCTAAATCATGGTGTTTTGCTTGAATTCACTTGGCGCTATCGGTATTTTCCTTCAGGTAATAAATCAAATATCGGAGCCATAATGAAGCAAGTCGATCAAGGTACTATTCACCCAGACTTTAAACTTGGGGATGTGTTGCCTTCATATGCAGACAGCCAAAATTCGGATTATTTATATGTCTCTCTATCAGAGCTAATGATGGAGAAAGTTTTTTATCACCCATCAATCACTCAGGTTAAAGGTGATTTAACGGATATAGAAGTTGGTGCTCTTGAAGCGATTTTGTTTGGCATGAGTGTTGACGAGCATTTTGTGGAGACCTTGTCATCTGAGATCCTAATGGCTAAAACGGACAAACATGATGTAGTGAAAGTCTGTTTAAGCAGCAATGATAGCTACGCATTTCGAACACTACTTGGTGGGCAAGTGGAAGAAGATGAAATCAACCCTTCACTTGGCCTAAGAGGTGTGTCTCGGTTTGTCTCTGATGCGTATTCACATGCATTTTCATTAGAGTGCAACGTGATTAAATCTCTCGTTGAGAAAGGGGTGAATGTTGATGCTGTCATTCCATTTGTTCGCACTCTTGATGAAGCGCAACAGATCATAGAACAGCTGAAAAGCTTAGATATTTCGAGTCAGAACGAGGCAATAAACCTCTGTTTTTCGTGCGATGTTCCGTCTTCGGTAATGCTTGCTCCTCGGTTATTAGAGCTATTTGATAGTGTTATAGTGAATGTTGAACATTTGACTCAATTTACCTTGGGTGTAGATAAAGCCAATGAGACTAATGAACATCTGTTTGATCCACAGAATGATGCGGTGTTAGATATGTTGTCATTGGTAATTGAGGCGGCCCAAAAGGTTGGCAAACCAGTGCAAGTTGTAACGCAAGCATTATCAGAGTATCCCGAACTTCAAAGGCATCTACTCAAATATCAAGGCTTGAATGTAGTGGTGACAATGTAACGGTTTTGGCTAATGCCTAGTTCGTCATGATAGTTTATAAACTCTTTGATTGATGAATAAATGGGCTATCACTACCATCAAGTTTAAAAAGAGAAGGAGATATGAACTGCTGTTTATATCTCCTTTTTTTAACATTTCTTTGACAATATCGTTTTTCTTCGCTTAACTGGTCTGACAACTTATTCTAATAGTGAGTCGATATGTTATCCCCGTTGCAAAAAGCGAATATGTACTTAAATCTCTTTGGTTTCTTTAAGGTGCCAATGATTTGGTTGTGCCACCCGAAACTATTGGTTCTGAATGAACGCAGTGTCGAAGTAAGGATCCCATTAAAGCGACGGACTAAAAATCATCTTAGTAGTATGTATTTTGGTGTGTTGGCCGTTGGTGCTGACGTAGCTGGCGGGTTCCTCGCAATGGAGAAAGCCCAGCAGCGAGGAGAAAAAATCTCTCTTGCTTTCAAAGGGGTTGAAGCGAAATTTTTAAAGCGCCCAGAAGCTGATGTTCACTTTTATTGTGAGGATGGCGATTTGATTGACCAAATGCTAGATGAAACCATAGGTAGCGGAGAGAGGGTAAACCAAGATGTAAAAATCACTGCCACTTGTCCAAGTTTGCATGGTGATGAACCCATGGCAGAATTTTTATTGACCCTCTCTTTGAAGAAAGTGTCCAGTTAACTCAAAACTAGCGAGCTAAGAAAATAACAAGCTCAAAGAAAGCGCTTAGTTTACAAAGCACAAAGCATTTAGTTTACAAAGCACAAAGCATTTAGTTTACAAAGTACTTAGTTTACAAAGCACTTAGCTTACTTTGACTTGTTCAATATCGACGATTTTTGAGCGATTCATGATGATTTTCCAGCGATAATAATTCGGTTCACCATCATGGTTGTTCTCTTTAATGATTAAGTTGAGCAAGTGTCTTTTTTCGACGGACTCTTTACTGACTTGACCTTCATTGAGTTGATAGATTTTGTTTGAACCCTTATCCATGAGTCGAGTTAACTCTCTAAGACTGACTTGGATCGTTTCGCGTGTTTCTTCGTAACCACTCATAAATCTTGATGTCGACATCTCTGTCTGTGAACGATAGTGCAATATCTGCTCTTCACGTTGGACGACACGTTTTCTTCTGATCTGCTGGATACGGTCTGCCAATTTTGAAAAGCTGGTGTAATCAAGCCATTCTAGCTTCTGTCCTACCGCTTTGTTTGTTGTCGGGTCGTAGTATCGGCGTTTCCATTTAGGTTTTCCCTTACGCATCCAGCGCCAAAGAATATCACGCAAATCATCTTTGAATATTTCACGTAACGCATAGATAAACGACATCGCAACGATGAACGATGCGGTGATTTCACCGAGGAAGTCTCGCGCAACGATGGCGATGGTGGTAACAAAAACCATCACCAAACCTGTCGCCACACCTTTCACCGCACGTTTAACATTCTTACCCATAGAGATGGTTTTTTCTTTTAAGATGATTGGGTGTTCTATCAACCTGCGCAATAGACGCATCTTATTACTTAATCGCGTCACATCTTCACGAACTTTTTTCGAGTTGTAATCGTTTAATTTACGGTGAACGGTCTCTTTTTCGCATAGAACAATGAGACGTTCCTTGATAGTTGAGTACTCATTACCCCTAGGCATATGAGCGACTAAGGAGAGAAAGCGTTGTTCTGTATACCAAGAAAGGTAGTTATCGACATTGGCATAATAACGTTTCAAATTCTCTTCAAATGGAATACCACGGCGTAAACGTTTTAATATGTCTAAAGCAAGTTCGATTACTTCATCTACTTCTTCAGCCGAGACATCTTCTCGTTCGGTTTTGTTTAAGCTATTTACCGCCTTATCGAGGGCAATCACATATTGATAAGCGAATAAGCTCAAGCTGACACGGTACTGTGTGGTAGATAAGCGCCCACGTTTTGCAAGTCGGCTATGAACAAGCGGCAACAGCGTTTTATCACTATAGTAGGCGCGTTTCTGAGTCATGGCATTGAAGTAAAAGCCACTCTCAGACAGAACTTCAGGAGTTAAACCCAATTCACCAGGGACAAAAAGATACATATCCATGTCTAATTTTTTAGTTTTAGCCATCGCATGGTTAATTTTGAGAGTAATAGCGTCATGTTTGTCGACGGTGATCAACGATAACTCCTTACAGATATGAAATTTATGAGTGAAACTAGCGAAAGGATACCAGAGATCACGTATAATCACCGCAAATTTGAAAAGAGACAATTTTGATGATTAATGTTGGTCAAATAAACAGCTTAAAAGTGGTAAAACTGGCAGATTTTGGGATTTTCCTGGATGCTGACGATTACGGAACGGTATTACTGCCTAAAAAGTTTGCTCCTGAAAATGCTGAAATTGGTCACATGCTTGACGTATTTCTGTTCATTGATTCTGATAGCCAGTTGGCTGCGACTACAGAAACACCTATCGCGCAGGTTGGTCAATGGGGATTAATGACGGTCGAAGGTGTAAACAGCACGGGCGCATTTGTTAGTTGGGGTGTGAAAAGTAAAGATCTTCTGATCCCATTCAGTGAGCAGCGTGGGCCGTTACGCGAAGGCCAAACCATTTTGGTTTATGTGTATATTGATAAAGCATCAAGCCGTATTGTTGGTACAACAAAGTTTAACAAGTGGTTGGATAATACGCCTGCTAGCTATGAACGTAATCAGCAAGTTGATTTATTAGTCGCTGAGCGCAGTGAGCTTGGCTACAAGATGATTATTAATGGCGAACACTGGGGAATGATCTTCCCTTCAGAAGTGATCGGTAAGCTGTTTATTGGTAAAAAACTGAAAGGCTACATCAAAGATGTGCGTGAAGATGGCAAGATCGATCTTTCTTTGCAGAAAATTGGTGTTGCTAAGATGGACGACTTGAGCTTAAAAGTTATAGATTTACTAGCGAAACGCGATGGGTTTTTACCATTGAATGATAAATCATCACCAGATGCGATTTTCTCTGCGTTTAGAACAAGTAAAGGTACGTTTAAAAAGACAATTGGCGGTCTTTACAAGCAGGGTAAAATTACCATTGATAAAGACGGTATTAGACTCGTAGATAACGAAGAGTAGTGGTAAGCCACTATAACTTCTGCTTTTGATGTTCAATTAACGCAGCTGATGAACTTGTTTTCTCGGTTATAAAAAAAGACCCAAAACTGATCCCGTTTTGGGTCTAGGGGAAGCAGCTCATGTTGATCGAGCCTGCGTTAATTATGTCTTTAAAGCATGTTACTTGTGACAATTTACTTTTAAAATATCTGTATCTGTATCTGTATCTGTATCTGTATCTGTATCTGTGAGCCTAACTTACGACTCTGTGAAACATTGTTGCTTTGTTGCTGTACTATTGAGAGAAATGAGAGTCATACGGTTACTTAAAACTAACTATCATTTCGGTGAATACAATAAGTGTAGTACAGCTTAGCGAATTTGCTAGTATTTTGAGAAAATCAGGCTAAAGGTCGAGTTTAGACCGTAATTAAAATAGATTTTTATCACGTACAAGTTCACGTGGTAAGCCATTTTTCACTCGATTGCCCACCCATTTACCGAGTCCAATGACATCGCTTTCTAGCATAACAATCACTTCGCCTTGACCACTTTGATCAAGGGGTCTCACATCTCTACCCATATACCATTCACGAGCATCATCAACTGAAAGATGCACAGTTTTTGCTTCATTACCGGTGGCTAGGGTCGTCGCTACTTGATGCTGCCAGCGGAATCCTTTCTTATGCGTTTCAGCAATTTTAATTCCCATGCGTGAGAATCGAAGTTCACCAATCATTGGTTCAAGTGCATTTGGGAAAAGCCACACATCCTTATCACGCAACCATACTGAAGAGTCGGAAGGAAGATCAATATCCAGTGTTTTTGCTAGCTGATCACGGACATCCGATTGAATTTTCGCTGTCGCTTTTTCAAAAGGAAACTTACCCATTCTTTTTTTAACTTCCGGAGGAGTGACGCTGGATACTTTACGAATGCGAGCAACAAAGAAACCTTCGCTATCATAAATTTGTGGGAAAATGTGCAAGAAACCTTCTTCCGTTAATGCTGCTTCTGCATCATCAAAAAGGTTCGCCAATGATACAAACTCAACGGCATCACCAAAGGTTTGTTTTAAATGGTGACAAACATGTTGGTTCTCTTCCAAGCTCAAGGTACAGGTTGAATACACCATAATTCCACCTGTTTTTAAGGCGTGAAAGGCACTTTCAATTAAGTCTCTTTGGGTGTCACCAATCGCAATTACAGAATCACGACTCCAGTTCTTCATTGCATCAGGATCTTTTCGAATGGTACCTTCACCTGAACAAGGTGCATCAAGAAGAACCGCATCGAATTGCTCTGGTAGCCAACCGCCGAATACTCGACCATCAAAATTACTTAATGCGGCATTTCTAACACCACAACGTTCAATATTGGCGTGCAAGACTTTGACTCGGCTTGCTGAATATTCGTTGGCAACAAGTACGCCTTGATTCTTCATTAATGCGGCTACCTGAGTGGTTTTCGAACCCGGAGCCGCTGCCATGTCCAAGATCGCATTAAACTCGTCATCTTCTGCGTTAAACATTGCAGACGGTGGCATCATGGAACTTGCTTCTTGGATGTAAAAGAGTCCCGCCATGTGCTCTGCGGTATTTCCCAGTGGTACCGAAGTTTCATCAGCATCGATCCAAAATCCGGTATCGCACCAAGGAACTGGAGATAGGGTCCACTCTTTTTGACGTGCTCGCTCAATGAAATCTTCGACAGAAATTTTTAAAGTGTTAACACGAATACTTTTGCGGAGCGGTTTCTTACACGCAGAGATGAAATCTTCCATATTTAAATGGGACGGCATGATCGCTTCGATTTCACGAAGAAAATCGTCAGGCAGCTTTATATTTGGATGCAATTGAGTGTCTCTGAGTCTTTAACGGAATAGGGGATTTTAATTCAATTTTAGGTAGGACTAAACAAAAATGCAGCCGTTAAGCTGCATTTTCTGTTCATTTGTTCTAAGGCTTAGGGATAGCGGTTCGCCAGTTCGACCATTCTTCGTCAGCCTGTGGGTATAAGTAGAATGATTGACCCTCTTTTGCAATGGGTTGAAGCTGTTTCTGTTCCGGGGTAGAGAACGTAATCCCACCACGAACTAAACTGTCAACTGTGCCTGTTTTGATGTTAGCTCCGGATAAACCAATAGAAACATCAATCCCAGAGACATTCCAAAAGACGCTGTTGCTCCGAACTAAGTAGGCGTAATCCTTATCTATTTCGACTTCAGAGATAACACGATCGGCAAACTGGCCAAGCTGAACAGACGTTACTTTTCCAATGGGTATCTCTCGGTACAAAATAGGGGTACCAACTTTCACTGACCCACGGGTTTCACTTTGTAAGCTGAATGAAACTCCTGAATTTTCTGGTGGAGCAGAGCTTAACTCGAAGGAGTAGGCTGGCTTGCCATGACCTGGTTCTACTTTGATGTATTTCGTCACAAGAGACGATATATTCTTAATTCCGTCTAAACCAATTTCCGGTTCTGCGACCCAAAAGTGGGAACCTGCTAGGGTAATATTGTTGACAAATTCAGGTAAAATACGAGCTGTCACTTCGACCTTACTCTTTTTGAATAGAGGGACAACTAAGGTCACTTCCCCTACGGTAACACCTTGGAATTTAATTGGCGTTCCTTTGGTTATTTCTTGCTGCCCGTTGGTCATTAATGTAATGACTCGGCCAAATTTTCTCGCATGTTTATAGCTGTTGTATAACTTCCAATTATCGCTGATCTTATTGTCGATACCGGGAAGTGAGTCAAATGCAATGCCACCTTGAATTAAACTTCTTAATGGTGCAGCTTTGATACTGATTCCTGACAAAGAGGCATCGACTTCAACGCCAGAACGGTTCCAAAATACAGTTTGATTAGTGATAAGGTGTTTATATTTGTTTTCAATTGTCGCCTTAATTTTTACACCACCATCTACGAGATAAAAATCCGACACACTGCCGACTTGAAGGTTGCGATATAGTAATGGACTGTCTTTAGAAATAGAGGGCAGTTCAGTTGAAAACAGAGTAATACTTTGAGACCCCGATTGGTTGTATTTAGCCAATTCAGAGAGTGATTGGCTTTGATAAAGGGTATACGATTCTTGCTGTGTATCCGAGCCTTCACTGATAAAACTGATTGATCCACTCAGTAACTGTTTAGCTGGTGGAACGGTGATACTTAAACCCGATCCGGTTAGCTCAGCAGTTGCACTTCCAGTAATAAAGAATCGGTTTCTTGATTTGATTAAATGAGCATAATGGTTGTCGATGAGCGCGTCCATTGAGACATTTTTGTCGTTTAATCTTACGTCTATCACTGAACCGACGGCGATCCCTTTGTAAAGAATTCGTGTGCCAACTTCTAAGCCAAAAGAGCTATCCGCGGTGAGTTTTACCGAGATTGATTTTTCTTGTTGTTGGCTAAATTGAGTTTTTCTAATCGCCGTAAATTGACGAACTTGATCTCCCGCCCCAGGCACTATAGTTAGAAAGTTTCCTCGTACTAGGTTCGCGATGTTTTCAACGCCAGTGAGGGAAACTTTCGCCTCTTCTAAGATGAATTTACTGCCAGCCGTTAGCATGTCGCTGAAAGCGGGTTCTATCGCTGCATTGGCAATAATTTGCTCGCGTTCATTGCTTAGTGAGAGGTTCGTAATCTGCCCAATCTCAATACCTCTGTACACAATAGGAGCACCAGTGGCACTGACTTTGTTTTCATCGGGTAGGGTGATTTGGATTGGGATACCACGGCCTGCGGTTTTTAGGTCTGGATACAGTTTGAATTGAGTATGCATGGTGACAGTTTCACCAGCATCTGGCGAGTCTACCGCTATAGAACCACCGAGTACGGCACTAAGGCTTTCTAATCGGACATCTATCCCATTAAAGCCAATGCTTGTTCCAATCCCACTCACATTCCAAAAGCGACTTTTAGTGGTAATGATATGACTAAACTCATCTTGAATAGAGGCTTGAATTAAGACGGATTCGGATTTTTCATCAAGCTTGTAACTAAACACTTCACCAATAGGAATTTTCTTATAAACAATTTTTGAACCAATGGAGATACCGCCAAGATCTTTTGATTTAAGCGTAACGTTTAATCCTTTTGCCGCTATCAGATCTGAGGGGGCAGATTCTAATGCCGTAAATACAGTCTCTTCTTTTGCATGAGAATCACTAGGTTGTATCGCGATATAGTTTCCAGAAACGAGCGCGTCTAAACCAGAAATACCTGAAAGCGAGGCAGTCGGTTTGACTAGCCAAAAACGAGTATCAGCATTGAGTAACTTTGTCGCTTCAGGATATATGTCAGCATCGACATAAATCCGACTAAGATCTTCTGAAAGGGATATGTCTCGTATCATGCCGACTTCAAGGCCTTGATAGCGAATCGTTGTCCTCCCTGCAACAAGACCTTGAGCGTTAGAGAAGTAAATCTGAATGCGTTGCCCAGCATCGTGAACCGCTTTAACGACTAACCAACCAGCAAGAAGCATAGTGATAATCGGTAGGATCCAAAGAGGGGATATCCCTTTACTCCTTTTTATATCAGGAGCATGTGACGTTTGGGATGTAGGTTGTTTATTCATTCACTGACTCATCTTTTGACGGGCGATTATAATTATCCCAGATTAATCTTGGGTCAATGCTCTCTGCGGCAAGCATAGTTAAGATAACGACTATACCAAAAGCGACAGCGCCATAACCGGGTGTAAAGTTAAGAATTTGGTCTCTATCAACTAATGTCATCATTATTGAAATTACAAATAAATCCATGACCGACCATTTACCGATCCATTTGACTGCAAAATAGATAATCATTCGTTGGCGGTGGTAAACGGAGCGTTTAAATTGTATACATAACAATATATAAGCGAGCCCAAGAATTTTTATCACAGGCACTATGATACTTGCCACAAAAATGATGATCGCAATCCCATACATTTCATTCCGTACTAAGCCCGCGACCCCAGAGAAAATAGTATCTTCTAATCTACGACCATTGGTTATTAGAATTGATATTGGAATTAAGTTCGCCGGAAAAATGGCTATCGAAGCAGCGATGACATAAGCCCACGTTTTTTGCAGCGAGTTCGGTTTTCTGTGGTGAATCTTTTCGTGACAACGTTTGCACCTTTTTGCTGTAGGTTGCGAAAGATGGCAAGAGTGACAATGTATATCTTTATGCTTAAATTTATAATGGGTCTCTGACTGCCATACGTCCCAGTAGCGTTGTGTGCTGACCCGGCTGACAAGCAAAACGCTAAATAGTTGAAGAAACAGAAGACCAACTAATCCTGAACCAATATAAATGTCCGAATAATCTTGTAATTTAAAGCATGAGATTGCAATGCTGACTAAAAAAACATCTAACATCATCCAGTGCTTTAGTTTTTGAATACACAAAAGTGAATAACGTAAAACTCTAAACCAACGTAGTTTTAAACCTAGATGCGCGGTTAACACTGAAGAGCACACTAGGAAAGGAGCAATGGAGCTACAGAACAAAATGAGCAATGCAAGAGAAACAAATCCCTCTTTCATTAGAGTAATCATTCCAGAAGGTAATGTAGCCGGGATCATTACGCCGACAAGTCTAATGCTGATGAAGTCAAAAAAATGTGAAGGAATAAAAAGCAGTAAACAGGTAATAGCGATGGCGAGATCACCAGATAATGAAGGAGCCTCTCCGCTGTAGAGTAAAGTGCCGCATTGCGGGCAATAGGCACTTTTCCCTTTCTTAATCTCAACGATCTCGACAGGAAGCTCACACCCATGGCAGAGCTTCAGTTTAGTCGGAAGGGTAGATTGGTAAACTAGAGTACTCATGAATAAAAGCAACTCAATAAGCAATTGTTGAGCTGTTTAAGCGTGAGACTGCACGCTTCCATATAGCGTTTGATACAAACCTTGCTGTCCAACCAATTCACCATGCGTCCCCGTCTGAGATACTTGACCATCTTCTAGTACGTAAATAATGTCGGCTTGTTTAACGGCTGACAGTCGATGAGCGACAATTAATGTCGTTCTATCTTTCAAGAAATCATTGAGTGCTTTATGCAAAGCCGCTTCTGTTGCGGTATCTAATGCCGATGTCGCTTCATCAAGAATAACAAATTGTGGATTACTTAAAACCATTCTTGCTATTGCGAGTCGCTGCCGTTGGCCGCCAGAAAGTCGAACGCCATTACGGCCAATTTGAGTATCTAAACCGTGGCTCAGTTGGCTAATTACATCATGCATTTGTGCTATCTCTAAAGCTCGCCATAAAGAGATCTCATCGTACTCAGCACCAAGAGTCAGATTATGCCTTAAGCTGTCGTTAAATAGTATAGGTTGTTGTAATACAACGGCGATTTGGTCACGAATTATATTAAAGCCTATGTCTTCTGTTGACTCTCCGTTATAGCGAATTGTGCCTGAATTTGCGCTATATACACCAATTAAGAGCTGAATGAGTGTCGATTTTCCACCACCACTAGCACCGACTAGGGCGACTTTTTTTCCTGCGGGAATGGTTAAGTTTAAGTCGTTGAGTACTTTCAATTCGTCATTGTAAGAGAAGTTAATCATCTCAATGTCGATACTGACTTCACGATCATCTGTAAAAGGATTGACCTTAGATATTGGTCTTGCTTCTTCTTCGAGCTCTAAAAGAATGTTGATGCGATTAAGTGCCGCTTTTGCGCTATACCAAGAAAATTGAATGCCTAGCAGCTCTTGAACAGGCGAGAGCATAAACCATAAATAACCAAAAACAGCAAAAATTTGGCCTATGGTCAGGTCACTAAAGAGAACCATTAGCATTGCTACTGCGCGGAATAGTTCAAATCCAAGTAAAAAAAGTAGAAACGACACTCGTCCTGCTGCTTCCGATTGCCATGCATACTTGTCAGCATCGATTCGCACTTGATTCGCTTGCTGTTTTAACTGTTCTAAAAACTCCTTTTCGCGATTGGCTGCACGAAGCTGATAGATGCCGTCTAAGGTTTCGACAAGCCGATTTTGAAAAGTTTCAAAAGATTGGTTCTCTTTTTTCTTGAGGTGCTTGACCATGCCTCCCAATTTACGAGAAAAATAGATAACGATAGGGTTCACTAATAAAATAAACAGCCCAAGACGCCACTCAAGCCATAACAAAACGCCTGCAGTGCCAATGACAGTCAATAAACTAATAACAAATTTGCTTAAGGTAGAACCAATAAATTTATCAATAGTCTCAATATCAGTAATAAGATGGGCGTTGATACCGCCACTTCCTTTGGTTTCGTACTGTCTAATGCTAATTCTACCTAACTTATCGATCATCTTAGTTCGCATGTGATAAGTAATGGTTTTAGACACTAAGGTGAACTGCCTACTTTGCAGTATGTTGAATGCTTGGCTGAACCCTCGCATCAAAATGACAAGCAACAAGGTAAGAGCGATATAACCTGTAGGAGTTTGCATGGAAATGGGCAAGACGAGGTTCATGTACTCTAGTCCACTTGCTGGGTTGTTTAGCAATACTTCATCAACCATGAGAGGCATCAGCAAAGGGATAGGGACACTAATAAGTGTTGCCAATAGAGCAATTGCGTTGGCAAACAGAAGCTTGGACTTGTGTTTTTTTACTTGAGTTATTAACCAAGAGCGGCTAATAGTATCATTTGAGTTGTTCATCTTGATGAGAATGAGTCCTATTAAGTTGTTGCGTGGCATTCTACGTAGATCTGACAATAATGGAAGTGTGGGATTTTTAATAAAAGGATAGTAAAGAGTACTATATGAAAATAGAACATTATGAACGCTTAACCAAACAAGCAGTCGCGTTAATAGAGTCAGAAAGTGATTTAATCGCTAGTTTAGCGAACGTCAGCGCTCTTTTGAATATGGAGCTCGATGATCTTAATTGGGTAGGCTTTTACCTAATGAAACAAGATGAGTTGGTTTTGGGTCCATTTCAAGGATTACCCGCTTGTGTTCGTATTCCGGTTGGGCGAGGAGTGTGCGGAACCGCAGCGGCAACGAATACTGTTCAACGTATTTATGATGTCCACGAATTTGAAGGACATATTGCTTGTGATGCGGCAAGTAACTCAGAAATTGTTATTCCATTTTCAATTAATGGTAAAGTAGCCGGCGTTTTAGATATTGACAGTCCAAATATTGGTCGATTTAGTGAAGTTGATGAAGCTGGATTGACAAAATTGATGTCAGAAGTGGAAAACCTGCTCAATTCGCAGGCGAACAATGCATAAATTATTCTTTGACTGTGGTGTTTCGCTTGTAGGTCTCTATAATACGTAAAATATTTATCAGATTGCTCGCGGAATGACCGCAAATAACCAGGAACCCACATGGAAAACACTGAAAAGTTAAAAAACAGCAAAGAAGTTATCGCATATGTTGCTGAATGTTTCCCTAAATGCTTTACTCTAGAAGGTGAAGCAAAACCACTTAAAATTGGTATTTTTCAAGATCTTGCTGAACGTTTAGCTGAAGATGAAAAAGTAAGTAAAACTCAGCTTCGTGCTGCTTTAAGACAGTACACGTCATCATGGCGTTACCTTCACGGCGTAAAAGCTGGCGCAATTCGTGTCGATCTTGACGGAAACGCATGTGGTGAACTTGAACAAGAACACGTTGATCATGCAAAAGAAGCGTTAGCAGAAAGCAAAGCTAAAGTGCAAGCTCGTCGTAAAGAGCAAGCTCAGAAAGCTCGTGAAGAAGGTAAAGCGAAACAGAAAGCGAAGAAAGCTCAACAGCCTCGTCGCCCTGCCGCGCCAAAAGCACCAAAAGTAGAAAAACCTGTTGAAACACGCACGTTAAATGCTGATGAGTTCATCACCGGCAAAGAAGTGAATGTGAACATGGGTAAAGGAAACATGGCTGCGACCATTGTTGAAATCAATAAGGAAGATGTGCGTGTTCAACTTGCAAATGGCCTTCAAATGGTTGTGAAAGCGGAGCACTTGCGCGCATAAAGGAGATACTCCTACGCATGAAATGCCGTTCAAAATTGACACTGATTGCTGCTAGCTTATGGTTAGCAGCTTCAGCTCAGGCTCTTGAAGCCAAACTAGACCAAGATGACTTGCCTCTATTAGCTCCAGAAGTTCAACATGAAACTGCGAGCAAACGAGTAACTTCTCGTTTTACCCGTTCCCATTACAAACACTTCAATCTCAACGACGATTTTTCTCAAGCCATTTTTGATCGTTATGTAGAAATGCTCGATTACAATCGAAATATTTTTACTCAAGCAGATATGGACTCATTTACTGATTGGTCAAAACAACTGGATGATCAGCTAAAGTCAGGAAACAATCAAATCGCATTCGATGTCTATAACCTTTCTATGCAAAAGCGTTTTGAACGTTTTAAATTTGCATTGTCAGTGCTTGATAACGAAATAAAATTTGATACTGATGACTCTATTGAACTTGACCGTTCTGACGCTACTTGGCCGAAAGATCAAGCCGAAGTCGATGAGTTATGGCGAAAACGAGTAAAGTATGATGCGTTGAATCTTAAGCTAACGGGTAAAGAGTGGCCTGAGATTCAAGAAATGCTAGGTAAACGCTACAACAATGCAATGAAGCGTCTTACTCAATCTCATAATGAAGATGCATTTCAGCTTTATATGAATGCTTTCGCGCGTGAAGTTGACCCTCATACAAGTTACTTATCTCCTCGCAACGCAGAACAATTCCAATCTGAGATGAACTTATCTCTAGAAGGGATCGGTGCTGTTTTACAAATGACAGATGATTATACTGTTATTCGTTCTTTGGTGGCTGGTGGTCCAGCATCGAGTAGTAAACAACTCGGTGAAGGGGATCGCATCGTTGGCGTTGGACAAGATGGCGAAGAGATCGTAGATGTGATTGGGTGGCGTTTAGATGACGTTGTCCAATTAATCAAAGGGCCAAAAGGTACAAAAGTTAATTTGCAGATTTTACCCGAAGGTAAAGATGCAAAAAGTAACGTTGTAACAATTGTCCGAGATAAGATTCGTTTAGAAGATAGAGCCGTAAAATCAGAGCTTATTGAGAAAGATGGTAAGAAAATTGGAGTGTTAGAAGTACCAAGTTTTTATGTTGGTCTTTCAAACGATACTGACAAACTTATTGTTGATCTTAAAAAGCAAAATGTAGATGGCATCATTGTTGACTTACGAAACAATGGTGGTGGTGCATTAACTGAAGCGACTGCTCTTTCTGGCTTGTTTATTGAAAGTGGACCTGCGGTTCAAGTTCGAGATAGCTACGGCCGTATCAATGTCAATAGTGATACCGATGGCAAGATTAGCTATCAAGGTCCTTTGACTGTGTTAGTGAATCGATACAGTGCTTCTGCTTCAGAAATCTTTGCTGCTGCAATGCAAGATTACGGACGAGCAATTATCTTGGGTGAAAACTCATTTGGTAAGGGTACCGTTCAACAACACCGTTCGTTGAATCATATTTATGATTTATTTGATAAAGAGTTGGGGTATGTTCAGTACACGATTCAAAAATTCTATCGAATCAACGGTGGCAGCACCCAAAACAAAGGTGTGATTCCGGATATTGCATACCCAACAGCGATCGAAGCCTCGGAAACGGGTGAGAGTGTAGAAGATAATGCGCTGCCTTGGGATAGTATCCCACCAGCAAAATACGATGTGTTACAGGGTAACACTGAGTTGATTTCAACACTGACTACGCAACATCAACAACGTATCGAAAAGGATATGGAGTTCAACTTTATCGCTCAAGATATTGCTAAGTATAAAGCTGAAAAAGACGATAATACTTTGTCTTTGAATGAAAAAGTACGAGTGGCAGAGAGTGATAAAGCGGATAAAATTCGTTTGGAAAGAATTAACTTACGTCAGAAAAGTGATAAGCAAGAAGCATACAAATCACTTGATGATGTTCCAAAAGATTATGAATCTCCAGATGTGTACCTAGACGAGTCCGTTGCGATTATGGTCGATATGCTAAAATTAGAGAGCACTGATTAAGTTCTAATTTATAGTCGTATACTTATCGATATCCAATAAAAAGCGAGCCTTGAGCTCGCTTTTTTCATAAATTCGCTGAAAGAAATAACGTGATTTAGATCAAATTTTTAGATTTATCGTATATCTCAACCTAAACTTAAAAGAAAAGTGAGGGATTGATTATGCGCTGGTTTTTAATGTTGCTTGTTTGCGTTGGTGCCAACTTTAGTATGGCCAATGACGTGTCAGAGAAAAATAAAGATTTAACTCAATTTGATATGCCTTTGCTACTTGGAGATTGGTATTTGATCAATCCAGATTCAAATAAATCGTCTGAAAACTTTTTAGCAATAAAGTTAACTTTAGAGTCAAATTATTCATTCCAGATTGATATCCAGAAAAAAGATTACACCGTTGATCATTGGGAAGGGTTATTTGCCGCAAATGATGACACCATCATTCTTGGTTTGAACACTTCCGAACCTCAAGTTTATAATTATTCAAGCAACCATCATATGCTAAATTTGAACGGTGTCATGTTTACTAAAGCATTACCTAACGCTCTCGCTGGGATGTGGTCGAGTGAGCATTTAAGTGGCGATGATTTATTAGCAAGTAATGTTAATAAAATGGATTTACTACTACAGCCTGATTTTGTATTCCAATTCAAAGTATCTTCAGATGAAGGAAGTGAGGCCATTCATCGAGGTGTTTACTACACTGAAGGTGATAACTTAGTGTTGCTATATAAGAACGGTGAGCAGAACACAACATACCGACTTGATAGCGATAAACTGACATTAGAAAACGAAAACGGCGACATGTACGCAGTGCTCAATCGCGTCAAATAGGCTAAAAATAATTCTATTACTAATATTAATATTTTTAGCCTTTAATATTAATCCTGGATGTAAATTCAGCAGCTAAACGGGGTATTTCCGCTAAATACCTCGTTTTTTTATTGCTAGGCTTGTTTTATGCCTCAACAAGTCGTAGAACTACTCTGTTAAAGATTCCCTTAAAAGTATTACGTACAAGGATTAAGACATGGCACACACCCCACAAGCCAAATATCGTAAAGATTATCAATCTCCATCTCACACAATTTCAGACCTTGATCTGACTTTCGACTTACATGATAAAGCCACTTTAGTCACCGCTGTATCTCAAGTAAAACAGCAACTAGATAGCACAACGCTGAATCTAGAGGGTGACAATGTAGAGCTTAAATCTATCAGTGTTAACGGAGAAGAGTGGAGTGACTACACGATTCATCCTGCTTCGTTAGAGATTGCAAACTTACCGAGTGAGTTTGAGTTGGTGATTGTTACCTTGATTGATCCTGAAGCAAACAGTGCATTAGAAGGTTTGTATAAATCTGGCGGTGCGTTCTGCACCCAGTGTGAAGCTGAAGGCTTCCGTCGTATAACTTACTACATGGATCGCCCAGACGTATTAGCCAAATTTACGACAACAGTTATTGCTGATAAAGCGCAGTACCCATTGTTATTGAGCAATGGTAATCGAGTTGATGAAGGCGAAGTCGAAGGTGGCCGTCACTGGGTTAAATGGCAAGATCCACATCCTAAACCTGCCTACTTATTTGCGCTTGTCGCTGGCGACTTTGATGTACTCCGCGATAAGTACACCACGAAATCAGGTCGTGATGTTGCACTAGAAATCTTTGTAGATAAAGGCAATCTAGATCGTGCTAGCCATGCAATGGTATCGTTGATTAACTCAATGAAATGGGATGAAGAGCGCTTCGACCTTGAATACGATCTTGATATTTACATGATCGTTGCTGTCGATTTTTTCAATATGGGCGCAATGGAGAACAAAGGATTAAATATCTTTAACTCTAAGTTTGTTCTAGCAAATAACCAAACTGCAACCGATGCCGATTACTTAGGTATTGAAGCCGTTATAGGTCATGAGTATTTCCACAACTGGACAGGAAACCGCGTTACCTGCCGTGATTGGTTCCAGCTCAGTTTGAAGGAAGGCTTAACCGTCTTTAGAGATCAAGAGTTCTCATCGGATCTTGGTTCTCGTGCTGTAAATCGAATCGGAAATGTTCGTACTATTCGTGGCCCTCAATTTGCTGAAGATGCGAGCCCAATGTCTCACCCAATTCGTCCAGAAAAAGTCATTGAGATGAATAACTTCTACACATTGACTGTGTACGAAAAGGGCAGCGAAGTCATCCGCATGATGCATACTTTGCTTGGTGAAGTAGGTTTCCAAAAAGGGATGAAGTTATACTTTGAACGCCATGATGGCACCGCAGCAACATGTGAAGATTTCGTTGCTGCAATGGAGCAAGCAAGTGGTGTCGATTTAACTCAGTTCCGTTTGTGGTACAGCCAATCAGGTACGCCGACTCTTCGTGTTGAAAGTGACTATGATGCAGAAAACAAAACCTATTCATTAACGGTTGAGCAATCTACAGAAGCGACACATGAACAGAAAGAGAAACAAGCACTTCATATTCCATTCGATATTGAACTATATAGTGCAAGTGGCGAACCGATTACGCTACAGTGTAACGGTGAAAAAGTTCACAATGTGCTGGATGTTAAGCAAGATAAACAGATTTTCGTTTTTGAAAATGTAACAGAACAGCCGATTCCATCTCTATTAAGAGAATTTTCTGCGCCTGTTAAATTAGAATACGATTACTCTGATGATGAACTGATCTTCTTAATGGTTAACGCACGCAATGAGTTTGCTCGTTGGGATGCAAGCCAAATGCTACTGGGTAAATACATTCGTACCAATATCGACAATGTCCAGCAAGGTAAGGATGTTGAACTGCCAGAGTCCGTCATCGATGCATTCCGCGGCGTATTGCTGAATGAAGAACTAGAACCTGCCTTTATTTCAGAAGTATTAAGCTTACCAAATCACAACGAAGTCTCTGGTTGGTTTAAACAAGTGGATGTGGATGCGATTGCTACTGTCTTGAAAGAGATGAAAGTAACGCTAGCTCAAAACTTGAATGATGAATTGTCAGCAACTTACCATAGCCTAAAACAAGATGAGTACACGATAGAACATGCTGCGATTGGCAAACGTTCATTACGTAATACATGTTTGGCTTTCCTAGCAAATAATGAGAATGGTGATGCGTTAGTAGTAGAGCAGTACAGCTCGGCTAACAACATGACTGACACGATTGCGGCAATGTCTGCAGCGAATGCAGCACAGTTACCTTGTCGTGAAACCTTGATGCAAGATTACAGTGACAAGTGGAAACATGATGGACTTGTCATGGACAAATGGTTTGCGCTTCAAGGGATGAATCCTGCACCTAATGCTTTAGATAATATTAAAGTGTCAATGGAACATTCAGCATTTAGCTTGAAAAACCCTAACCGTACTCGTAATTTGATTGGTTCGTTCTTGAATTTCAATGCGGTTCAATTTCATGCGAAATCAGGTGAAGGTTATCAATTTGCAGGAGAGATCCTACGCGAGTTAAATAGCAGCAATCCACAAGTTGCTTCGCGCCTTATTGATCCATTACTTAAGTACCGCCGCTATGATCAACAGCGCCAAGATTTGATCAAAGTGGAGCTTGAGAAATTAAAAGCAATGGATAATCTAGCAAAAGATTTGTTTGAAAAAGTAACGAAAGCACTAGAAGCTTAATTTGTTATTTTGATAAAGTGGTGGTGCACATTCAGTGTGCCACCTTTTTCATTTATAACGATTTAAAAATATCATGAACTATTACCATTTTTCACTAAACATCAGCTACCAAGCTTTTTTCTCTCACTACTCAGGCGCAGCAAGCACCGTGCAAGTTGTTACAGAAAATGGGTTGCGTTTGCAATTGCCAGCATCACGATTTCGCCCGTTTATTAGCCAAATTGGCCTTAAAGGACGCTTTAGACTAACAACTGACCAAAATAACAGGTTTATAAAGTTAGAAGCTCTGTGACCTTCAAGATTTTCAGAGAGTTAAATAGAATCTTAATCACATTATCAAACATTTCACCTCCTACCAGCCCCAAAACAATTAACTATTTATCAATAAAACTTTTACAATAAGATTAAGCATTACCTAAGCTAGATATGCAAATCTGGCGATCCCCTATAATAAAGATAAATCTAATTGTGGAGTATGAATATGACCGCGCGTGAAATTGTAGTGCCGGTTCTGCTTGAAAAAGTGTACCAACTTATTCAAGACAAACTCGAGCTTGCTCATCAGCCTTTAGTTACACATCTCGCTAAACATATGTTTAGTAATATTTCACAGGATGATTTAGTCCAAAGGAATGAATCTGATCTTTATGGTGCAATAATCAGCCTATGGCATCATATCTCAGAAAAGAAAGCGGAAGACATTTCGGTACGGGTTTTCAATCCAACAGTAAGCCGCCAAGGTTGGCAATCGACACATACTATTGTCGAAATTGTCGTTCCAGATAGTCCATTTCTTGTCGATTCTGTAAAGATGGCTCTCAACCGTCTTGATCTCTCTTCTCACCTGATGCTTCATGGTCCAACTCAACTTGATCGTACAAAGGATGGCGCAATTGTCGATGTGAATAATGGCAAAGGTGCTTTCCAATCTCTTTTTCATGTAGAAGTGGATAGATTGAGCAGCAAAGAAGAGATGACTCACCTTAAAAATGAGTTAATAGAAATTCTCAATGATACAGGTTTGGTGGTCAATGATTGGTTACTAATGGTTGAACGCCTTGAAGAAGTGACCAATCAAGTTGAAGCAAATAAATCGATTATTCCAATTGAGAGCGACCGTTTTGATGAAACAACCGCATTTATCCGTTGGTTAGGTGATCACAACTTTACCTTTATGGGGTACAAAGAGTACGACCTTGTTTCTGAAAATGGGGATACTCTTCTTAGACCAACAAAGGATAAAGGCTTAGGGCTATTTGCTAATCCAGATCGCGTAAGAAGTGTGAAGTTATCTGAATTCTCAGATTCTGCGCGTTTAGAAGCAAAGAAACCATTTTTGCTGATACTGACAAAAGGCAACACAGCTTCTCGTATACATCGTCCAGCTTATACCGATTATATTGGTATCAAAAAGTTTGATGAAAATGGCAAAGTGACAGGTGAACACCGCTTTACTGGGTTGTATACATCAGCTGTTTATAACCAAGGTGTCGCAAGCATTCCATTGGTTCGTGAGAAAGTAAAACGTATCCTAGATGCGAGTCAATATCGTGATGGTTCGTACTCCTATAAAGCGCTTCACAATATTTTAGAAAACTATCCTCGTGATGAGCTTATCCAAGCAAAAGAAGAAGAGCTTCTTGAAGTCGGGATGGGCGTGGTTCAAATGCAAGATAGAGATATGTTGCGTTTGTTCGTACGTAAAGACCCGTTTGGTCGTTTCTTTAGTTGCATGGTTTACGTTACCAAAGACCGTTACAACACGGAACTTCGCCGCCAGACTCAACGCATTTTGAAGCAGTACTTTGGCTGTGAACAAGAAGTAGAATTTACGACTTATTTTTCAGAGAGCCCACTAGCGAGAACGCATTACATTGTTCGTGCAAACGAAAGCAATATCAATGTTGACGCAAAAACGATCGAGCAAAATCTAATGGAAGTATCTTCATCTTGGGACGATCGTTTATCCGATTCTATTGTTGCAAACTTTGGTGAAAGCAAAGGTTTACCGCTGTCCAAAGAGTACATGCGAGCTTTCCCACGTTCATACAAAGATGACATGATGCCAGGCTCTGCGGTTGCTGATATTGAAAGACTTGAAGCATTAAGTGAAGAGAATAAGCTGGGGATGCTGTTTTATCGTCCACAAGAAGAAACTGCAGACTCAAAAGCGGTGCGCTTGAAGCTGTTTTATCACAGTGATGAGCCAATCCACCTTTCAGACGTAATGCCAATGCTTGAAAACCTTGGTTTACGTGTTATCGGTGAGTCTCCATACGAAGTTAGAAAATCCAATGGTCGTACGTACTGGATCCTTGATTTCTCCATGCTTCATAAAAGTGAAGCAACCGTCGATCTTAGAGAAGCAAGAGATCGTTTCCAACAAGCATTTGCGGCAATTTGGTCTGGTGAGTTAGAGAGTGATGGATTTAACCGTTTGGTTCTTGGAGCGGGTCTAACTGGGCGTGAAATTTCAATTTTACGTGCTTATGCTCGCTATATGCGTCAAGTCGGCTTCCCATTCAGTCAGCAGTACATTGAAGAAACACTGTCTCATTATCCTAATCTAGCAAAAGGGTTAGTCGATCTTTTTGTTAAGCGTTTTGATCCAAAAGCGAAAGGCCGAATCAAAGGTCAAACCGATTTGATCGCGAAGATCACTGAACAGCTTGATCACGTAGAAAGTCTCGATGATGACCGAATTATTCGTCGTTATATGGAGATGATTTCTGCCACGCTGCGTACCAACTACTACCAGTTGGATGAGAATAAACAGTCTAAACCTTGGCTCGCTTTAAAAATGAAGCCGAAAGATATCCCAGAAATTCCGGCACCTGTGCCAGAGTTTGAGATATTTGTGTACGCACCAGATATTGAAGGTGTGCACCTACGTGGAGGCAAGGTCGCACGTGGTGGTTTACGTTGGTCAGATCGCCAAGAAGATTTCCGTACTGAGATTCTAGGTTTAGTAAAAGCTCAACAAGTAAAAAATACCGTAATCGTACCCGTGGGTGCAAAAGGTGGCTTCGTTTGTAAACGTCAGCATAACTTCACTACTCGTGATGCGATTTTTGCAGAAGGTCAGCGCTGTTATAAACGATTCATTCGCGCACTTCTGGATGTTTCAGATAATATCATTGAAGGTGAGGTAAGCCCTCCGAAGAACGTGGTTCGTCATGATGAAGATGACCCGTATTTGGTTGTAGCCGCAGATAAAGGTACTGCTACATTCTCTGATTTAGCGAACTCAGTGTCAGAAGAGTACAATTTCTGGCTAGGTGATGCCTTTGCTTCTGGTGGATCTAATGGTTACGACCATAAAGCAATGGGTATTACTGCGAAAGGGGGTTGGGAGTCGGTTAAACGTCATTTCCGTGAAATGGGTATTGATTGCCAACAAACGGATTTCACCGCAATTGGCGTCGGTGATATGGCTGGGGACGTGTTTGGTAATGGCATGTTGCTATCGAAACATATTCGCATGCAAGCCGCGTTTAACCACATGCATATTTTCATTGACCCGAATCCCGAGTCGGCACCAAGTTGGGAAGAGCGAAACCGTCTGTTCAACCTGCCAAGATCAAGTTGGGAAGATTACAATACGGATCTCATCTCTAAAGGTGGTGGTATTTTCTCTCGTCGAGCTAAGTCTATCTCTCTGACACCTGAGATCCAGAAGATGCTTGGTACGAAGAAAGGATCCGTAACGCCAAATGATTTGATCAAAATGATCTTGAAAATGAACGTTGATCTACTTTGGAATGGGGGGATTGGTACTTATGTTAAGGCCTCTACTGAAACCCATACGAATGTCGGTGACCGCGCAAATGATTCGCTCCGTATTGATGGTAAAGATCTTAAAGCTAAGATTGTCGGAGAAGGCGGCAACTTGGGTATGACTCAGTTAGGTCGTATTGAATACGCTCTTACTGGCGGTCGTGTGAATACAGACTTTGTCGATAACGTTGGGGGCGTAGACTGCTCTGATAATGAAGTTAACATTAAGATTTTCTTGAATGGTTTAGTCTCAAATGGCGATATGACGGTTAAGCAGCGTAATCAAGTGCTTGAGTCAATGGAAGATGAAGTGGGTGAGATCGTTCTGGATGATGCTTACTGCCAGGCTGAATCAATCTCTGTGACGGAACATCAAGGGGTATCATTGGTGAAAGAGCAGATACGCTTTATTCACGCAATGGAGAAAGGTGGCTACCTAGATCGTGCTCTTGAGTACATCCCTGATGATGAGACACTACTAGAAAGAGAGAAATTGGGTAAAGCGCTCACTCGACCAGAACTTTCGGTTCTGATTGCTTATGGCAAAATGGTGCTTAAAGAAGATCTTGTTTGTGATGAAATTGCAAAAGATGAGTTCCATTCACAGCAATTAACACAATACTTCCCGACAGCGTTACGTCGTAACTATTTATCACATATGGATAACCATCCGTTACGTGCAGAAATTATAGCAACAGGTCTCGCCAACCAAATGGTTAATGAGATGGGCTGCAATTTTGTCACTCGTTTGCAAGAGGAGACAGGGGCGACTATTGCCGACATTGCGAATTCTTATGCCGCTGCGCGTGAAATATTTGGTTTGGGTGAGGTTCTTAAGAACTTACGACAGTTAGATAACCAAGCGGAATCAACGGCACAATATGATTTAATGTTTTATGTTCGTCGTACACTTCGCCGTTTATCTCGTTGGTTACTACGAAATAGAACAGGTAAGTTATCAGTTAAAGAACTCATTGCTCTTTATCAAAATGATGTCGATACCATTGTTGATAAGCTTGATGACCTACTGGTTCCTGATGAAGTTGCAGAACATAATGAGTTAGCGAAGTCATGGATTGATCGCGGCATTGATACTGAACTTGCTAATTATGTTGCAAGGTTGTCTAGTTTATACTCAGCACTGGATATATCCACAGTATCCCGTGAAAAAGGTAAAACAGTCGTTCAAGCGGCTAAGTTGTACTTTAACTTGGGTGACAGACTTTCACTTCACTGGTTCTTGAAGCAAATTAACGGTCAAGGCGTAGATAATAACTGGCAAGCACTTGCAAGAGCTGCATTCCGAGAAGACTTAGATTGGCAACAACGCCAATTAACGGGACAAGTTCTGAGTTGTGGTTGCGCGCCAGAAGATCTTGATGTGATGAAGGCGCTTGATGAGTGGATTGACGCGAATTCAATTTCTCTTCATCGCTGGGAGAGCATCTTAAATGAGTTCAAAGTTGGTTCTGTTCATGAATTTGCTAAATTTTCCGTCGCTTTACGGGAATTGATGTTATTAAATTTGAATTGTTCGGCAAATGAGTAAATAATACAGCCCCGTTTATACGGGGCTTTTTATTATCGGAGGCACAATGCTCTACCGTCTTGCCAGAAGTGGCTTTTTCCAACTTGATGCCGAAAAGGCACATGATCTTGCAATCCAAAATCTTCAACGCTTTACCGGCACACCTATTGATCTTTTTTATCGTCAACAACTACCTCAACGTTCAGTTGAATGCATGGGACTTACTTTTAAGAACCCTGTAGGGCTAGCGGCTGGCTTAGATAAAAATGGCGAATGTATCGATGCTTTCGGTGCAATGGGCTTTGGTTTCATTGAAGTCGGCACGGTTACTCCTCTTCCTCAACCGGGCAATGATAAACCACGTATGTTCCGCCTTGTTGAAGCGGAAGGTATCATCAATCGTATGGGCTTTAATAATCTTGGCGTAGATGTACTCGTCGAGAATGTTAAGCGTTCAAATTACGATGGCGTACTTGGGATTAACATTGGTAAAAACAAAGATACACCAATCGAAAAGGGTAGCGATGATTACCTAATTTGTATGGAAAAAGTGTATCAGTACGCAGGCTATATTGCGGTAAACATCTCTTCACCAAATACTCCTGGTCTTCGTTCTCTTCAATATGGAGAGGCTCTTGATGAATTGCTTTCAGATCTAAAAGTGAAACAATCAGAGTTAGAACAGAAACATGGTAAGTATGTACCTCTTGCATTGAAAATTGCACCAGATTTGAGTGATGATGAAATTAGTCAGATTTGCCAATCTCTGATCAACAATAAGATCGATGGTGTTATCGCAACCAACACCACTCTTGATCGCTCAATCGTTGAAGGAATGAAGTTTTCAAATGAAGCGGGCGGTTTAAGTGGACGTCCTGTTCAATCACGCAGTACTGAAGTCGTTCGTAAGCTTCATGAAGAACTTGGTGATAAACTCCCGATTATAGGAGTGGGTGGTATCGACTCTTATGTTGCAGCAAAAGAGAAGATGATGGCTGGCGCTAAACTCGTACAGGTTTACTCAGGCTTCATCTATAAAGGTCCAGGTTTAGTACGAGATATCGTTAAAAATCTATAAATTTATTAAATTGCAATAAGTTACTGGGTCGTTTTAAATGTAGAAGGGGAAATGATTTCCCCTTTTTTTTTTCGCTTTGCTTTGTAGAATTGTATTTATTGAAGAAATAGCAGTGGTGCTTTTTTTTAATTCCTACGTTTATCTTGAAGATATGAGACAAAGTAATGTTGAAACCGAGCGATACATGGAAGTGGTATTTTGAAGACGAGAGCTCTAGCTTAATGCTAGATCTCGGTCAAAATATGCTGTTTCAAACAAACTTGGTTCGTAAACTATTGGTTGACTGTGCAATTGGAAATAATGAATTCACAGTTGATGATGCCTCTGCTTTTCAAACATACAAAGAACAAATCCAATATTTAGGCTTAAGCGAACCTCGCCAAGCCGAACTTACCTTATATTGCGTAGCGGCTAAACGTTTCCATAAACCAGTACAACCTAAGAGCTGGTTCTTCGATTATCAAGGCGAAGGCTATCAGCCTTGTGAAGGTGATATTATTAGCTTGGTCAATGAGAACGGGCAAGGACACTTCATCGTTCTAGAGGTAGGGGATAACGCTAGCCTGTGTATATCGGTAGAGCGTGACTCATTTATGCTTACTTCATCCAAAATGCTCAATTTTGGTGATTCTATTAAAGTGATGCATGACCGCATGGCATGTGCAAATCATATCCTAGCATCTAATCACATTGCATTAGTCGGCTAACAATCCCTTAATGCCCAGCACCTTGATGTCCAACACAGTTTAATTCCCACTACATAGCTAGTTATCAGCCTCCTTCTGCTATAACTCAATTATTCACGTCACCATTCCGTTAAATACTCCTTCCTTGAATAACTCCATTAAATTCGCCCGTAAATTCTTGTAAAAAATAGGCTTAATGGGTGGGGGAGATTAACAGATATTCTCTGTATTAATGAGAATGTCAATAAATAAGCCATATAGCCTATATATCTTAGATGTAATATAAGGTGTCACTAGCCCCCAAATTGCCTATTAATCAATCAATATATCTACCCTGTATGTGTCTTACTAATGATACGTATACAGAAAATGAAAATATTTTTCTCTCGTTGTGACACTTTCAAGCACTGCATATCCTCCTTAATGCCAATATTATTCCCTGTTTATGAAGATTTGTAGCTAAATTTCACCTTAAAAACCAATCTGGTATAGTCCAAAATTAGCGCGAATAAGTATTCACTATCAATAAACCCCTTTGTTTATGGTGCTGATTCAAGAGTGCTGAGTTTTCGAATGAAAATGTCGATAGAGAAGCTAAGCTGGTGGTTTGATGAGCATTTGAGCGGTTTTAGAAAGAAAAGAATCAGTTAGTTTGATGAATCCTCTGCAATCTCAGGTATAATCAAGCTCATTTTTTTATTAATAAAAGAACACTATGAATCAATATCTAGCGGTTACCTCAAACGGCCTTGAGAACCTATTAGTTGAAGAACTAAAGCAATTAGGGATCTCTGACCCAAAACCGGTTCAAGCCGGTGTGAAATTTAAAGCAACGAATGAACAGATCTACCGTTGCTGTTTGTGGAGTCGTTTAGCATCTAGATTTGTACGTGTTTTGTCTGAATTCACTTGCCAAGATGATATGGACTTGTACTTGTCATCAACATCAGTGAACTGGGTAAATCACTTCCACAGTTCAAAGCGATTTGTTGTTGATTTCAACGGTACAAATAATGAGATACGTAATAGTCAATATGGCGCAATGAAAGTAAAAGATGCGGTTGTTGATTGTTTCGAAAAGAAAGGTTTACCTCGTCCTTCGATCAGTAAAGATCAGCCGGATCTTCGTATTCACGTACGTTTACACCGTGATAAAGCTTTGATTGGTATTGATATGGTGGGGAGTGGTCTTCATCAGCGTGGTTACCGCCCAGAGTCTGGCCGAGCGCCTTTACGTGAAACGCTTGCAGCTGCCGTTATTCTACGTAGTGGCTGGGATGCAACGAAACCTTTCTTAGACCCTATGTGTGGTTCTGGTACGTTGGTCATTGAAGCTGCGATGATGGCAGCGAATATGGCACCAGGTGTTAAGCGCCAATCTTGGGGCTTCCAAGCTCTAGAAGATTTTGAGCCAGAAACATGGGCAGAAGTAAAATCTGAAGCAAGCGTACAAGCTCGCCGTGGTGTTAAGAAGGTAGAATGCAAATTCTATGGCGTAGATAACGATCCGCGCGTTTTACAAACTGCGCGTGATAATGCTCGTCGTGCTGGTGTAGAGAGCCTTATCGAATTTACGTTGGGTGATGCGGCTCAACTCAAGAAACCTGCTGAATTTAACAATGGTGTGATTGTCTCAAACCCACCATATGGTGAACGTTTGGGTACAGCTCCTGGCCTTATTGCGCTTTACACTGCGTTTGGTGCGCAACTGAAATCAGAGTTTGGTGGTTGCCAAGCATCAATTTTCTCAAGTAATGATGAGCTGCTTAGTTGCTTACGCATGCGAGCTGAAAAACAGTATAAATTGAATAACGGTGCGTTACCGTGTCACCAAAAGAACTATTCAATCTCAGATCGCCCGATGTCAGAACGTCCGGAAGCTGATCAACAGACCGTTGTCGCTCCTGACTTTGCTAACCGCTTAAAGAAAAACATTGGTAAAATAGGCAAGTGGGCACGTAAAGAGAAACTGGATTGCTACCGAATCTATGATGCAGATTTACCTGAGTACAATGTTGCTATTGACGTATACCCAGGTTACCTTGTGATCCAAGAGTATGCGGCGCCGAAAGATGTACCTGAAGAGAAAGCAAAACGCCGTTTAACCGACATCATTCGAGCAAGCATTCAAGTGACAGGTGTGGATGCAAATAACGTTGTACTTAAAGTTCGTGAAAAACAGAAAGGACGTTCGCAATACCAAAAATTGGCTCAGCAGTCGTCTAAGATGGAAGTCAACGAATACGGCGTTAAGCTTATCGTTAATCTAACAGACTATCTTGATACAGGCCTGTTCCTTGATCATAAGTTGACTCGTCGTAAGCTAGGTGAGTTAGCAGCGGGTAAAGATTTCCTAAACTTGTTCGCGTACACAGGCTCTGCAACAGTTCATGCTGCGTGTGGTGGTGCTAAATCAACGACGACGGTTGATATGTCGAACACTTATTTAGATTGGGCGAAAGAGAACCTTGCGCTGAACGGTCAATCAGGTAAGCAACATAAGTTTGAGCAAGCAGACTGCCTACAGTGGTTAGCGAAGGCGACAGATAAATTCGATCTTATTTTTATCGATCCGCCAACGTTCTCTAACTCAAAGCGTATGGAGCAATCTTTCGATATTCAGCGTGATCATATTATGCTGATGGAGAACTTAAAACGTATCTTGAATGAGCAGGGGACGATTGTTTTCTCTAATAACAAACGTCACTTCAAAATGGATTTAGATGCGTTGAAAGAGTTAGGCTTGTCTGCTCGTAATATTTCACACCAAACCTTACCACTAGATTTCTCACGTAATAAGCACATTCACAATTGCTGGGTGATTACGCACAGTGATGCTGCTCAAGGTTAATTAAAGTGCTGACATTATACAGTACAGAAGGGTGCCATCTATGTGAGATGGCATTCGAACTACTTCAAAGCTTGAATTTGACAGACCAAGTTGAAGTAGTGGATATCGCTTTTGATGATGAGTTGTTTTCACGTTACGGGGTCACAATACCTGTGCTCAAATATCAAAATTCAGAAATTAATTGGCCTTTCGGCCTGCAAGAATTACAAGACTGGTTAAATAACAATGGCATTACTTACCATACATAACGCACAACTGGCTTTTGGTGACCACCCATTACTTGATCATGCAGATTTTGCTCTGCAAGAAAACGAGCGGGTTTGTCTCGTGGGTCGTAATGGTGCGGGTAAATCAACACTGATGAAGATTCTAGCAGGCGATGTTTTGCTAGATGATGGAAAAATTCAGATCACGCAAGATGTTGTTGTTTCTCGATTAGAACAAGATCCACCACGTAACGAAGAAGGTACGGTTTATCAATACGTGTCTGGTGGTTTGGCTGAAGTTGGTGAGCAACTTAAGATCTACCATGATCTTCTTGATCTTATTGCTATCGACCCATCAGAGAAGAATATTAACCGTTTATCTCGTGTACAAGAACAGCTTGATCACTCAAATGCTTGGCGTTTCGAAGATCGTGTAACGAATGTATTAGCTGCTCTTAAATTAGATGCTGAAACCAAACTGACGGAATTATCTGGTGGTTGGCAGCGCAAAGCGGCACTTGCTCGTGCATTAGTGTGTGATCCGGATGTATTACTCCTTGATGAACCAACTAACCACCTTGATGTTACGACAATTGAATGGCTAGAGGGGTTCTTAAAGGATTTTCGTGGGTCAATAATCTTCATTTCTCACGATCGCGCATTCATCAAATCGATGTCGACACGTATTGTTGATTTGGATCGCGGTAAATTGTGCTCTTACCCTGGCGATTACGAAAATTACCTAATAGAGAAAGAAGAAGCGCTGCGTGTTGAAGAGATGCAAAATGCTGAGTTTGATAAAAAGCTTGCTCAAGAGGAAGTTTGGATCAGACAAGGTATCAAAGCCCGTCGTACTCGTAATGAAGGTCGTGTAAGAGCACTTAAGAAACTACGTGAAGAACGTTCTAACCGACGTGAAGTGCAAGGTAAGGCTAATATGCAAATCGATACCTCGGCTCGCTCAGGTAAGATTGTATTTGAAGCTGAAAACCTATCTTTTGCGTTTGAAGGCAAGCAGATTGTTTCTGATTTCAGCTTCAATATTATGCGTGGTGACCGTATCGCACTTATCGGGCCTAATGGCTGTGGTAAGAGTACAGTTCTCAAGTTGTTATTAGACAAATTGCAGCCTGATTCTGGTCGTTTGCATTGTGGTACTAAGTTAGAAGTGGCGTATTTCGATCAATATCGCGAAATTTTAGATCCAGAAAAATCTGTAATTGATAACCTTGCTGAAGGGAAGCAAGAAGTGACTGTCGGCGGCAGAGAGCGTCATGCACTTAGCTACCTTCAAGATTTCTTATTCTCGCCAAAGCGTGCTCGTACGCCAGTTAAAGCACTGTCTGGTGGTGAGAAAAATAGACTGTTATTGGCTCGGATCTTCCTTAAATCGAATAATTTATTGATTCTTGATGAACCAACCAATGATTTAGATATCGAAACATTGGAACTTTTAGAAGATTTGCTTGCCAACTATCAGGGTACTTTACTTCTTGTAAGCCACGATCGTCAGTTTGTAGATAATACGGTAATGACGAGCTGGATATTTGAAGGTAATGGTCAAGTTGAAGAGTTTGTGGGTGGTTATCACGATGCTCAGCAACAAAGGCTGCAAGCTCAGCAGTATCGAGTGGTTGAAAAGTCACCAAAGAAACAGAAAGTGGTTGAGGAAACTCCCAAAACCGCACCAGTAAAAGCTAAAGCGAAGAAGTTATCGTATAAGCTACAGCGAGAGTTAGAACTTTTACCTTCTCGTTTAGAAGAGTTAGAAACACAAATTGAAGCACTGCAGTCTCAAGTGAACGATCCCAATTTCTTTGTTCAGCTAGCAGAGCAAACACAACCCATTTTAGACAAGTTGTCTGCCACCGAGCAGGAGCTTGAAGTTGCTTTTGAGCGTTGGGAAGAGCTTGAAGCAATGCAACAGGAAAGTTAATTGTTAATGAGTCGTATGAATTTAAAGTTAGCTACATTTAAGCTAACCACTGTCGCCGCTACTATTTTAGCTGCGACTTCAGCAAATGCAGCCCTCTACAAGATCGTTGAAGTTGCCCCTACGGGGGTTTCAGCTGATCAATATGTAGAAGTGTATGGTGAAACTATTCAACCTGTTGTTGCTAACTATGATGCAGGAGCCAGTCAATTAGGCTGTTTTGAATCTTCAGCTGATAGCACTGCCTGTGAAGCTTATAAGTTGGCAGGTGATACCCGTAATTGGGCAGAAGGTATCAGTTACCGTGAAGAAGCGCCTTTTGGGATGGACAATTCCTTCAGCTATGTTCAAGAAGCCGGTGATTTTGAAGATTACTGTGATGCTTATTTACAATATAACACCTGCAAAACTTGGGCGAGTGTTGAGTGGGAAGGTTACAGTAAAGAACTGAACAAAGAACAAAATGCATTAGCTTTTGTTGAAGGCGACGCAAGTGCTTGGATAAACAGTAATTTTAATAATGTGATTAATGCTCTTACTTCTGATGGGAAACCTGTAGGCAACCAGAGTATTATTGATGGTACAAGAAACCAAGCGGTTGCGCCGAATGCGTTAACTCTTACTGATGTACCATATCAATCACGAGCATGGTTTAGTGATGGTACATATAGTGCTGGTAGCGTTTCGACAGCAGTAACCAATGATAATGGTGCTTACTACGCATCAAAAGCGGCTATTTGGAACGGTTCTAAAACAGTTGAACTAGATTGGGCGGCTGGTGGTGTAGAGAAAGATGAAGATGCGCTAGCACAAGCAAGTCTTCGTTCATTTTATGTCGATGCAGATAAGATCATTGCGGTTGGCTTTAATAATTACGACGATCAGTACATGAATGCCACCGTGTTCGAAAGTACTTCTAAAGACTTAGCAGCTGCAACTTGGACTCAGAAGCCTATTAGTGGTGTGCAAAGAACTGCCAGCGACAGTGTTTATCTTCACTCTACTGCAGTCGACATTAATAAAAACCATCTTATTCTTGGACAAGCGAAGCACTACAATAGTGGTAATGCCGATAGCGGTGCGTATCCAGATAAAATTTTTGTTTCAACTTATGATGACTCTACGGATGGAACTACTACCACGATGCTAAATGGCACTGAATCTATTTTCTTTACTGGCGCTGGTGGAAAAGCGGGTGCGATCAATAATTTCAATGAAATTGTTGGCCAAATTGACGCTGAAACCAACCGTGAAGATGGCGGTCGTGCTCGTAAACACCGTGGGTTTATTTATCCTTATGGGACGCAAGCGCAAGGTTCTGTTTCTGATCGCCAAGCTATTTTCGATAATAAAGCATGGTGGTTGGATGATCTAACCAATGGTGAAACTGATGGTGATCTCACTATTTCAGAGGCTAATAATGCTTTCCGTGTCATCGATGCAACAGATATCAACGATGCTGGCGTAATTTCAGCGACGGCAATTAAGTGCTCAGTTGCTGGTGGATACGATACAACGTCACATAATTCATACTGCGGTGGCGGTGACACTCAAGAACAAATCGTTGCGGTGAAGCTGATTCCTATCTCAGACGCAACAAAAGATGATATTCACGTCCGAAGTAATGACCAAACAGCGGTTGAGCGCCAAGGTGCAGGTTTAGGCTGGCTCGTTTTGACAATGCTTGGTTTATTTAGTTTCCGTAGAAAATAAATAAGTTTCGACTTTAAAGCACAAGTTCACATTTTTGAATTTGTGCTTTTTTTTAACTTGAGAAAGTACGTTTTTTGAGCAATTCTTAATTGTGGTGTTAAAAAATACCCGTTGTATGTAAGAAAATAGAATCATCGTAAGAGGACTGCATAATGAAGAGACAAAAACGTGATCGCCTAGATCGAGCGCAATCTCAAGGATATAAAGCAGGTTTAAATGGGAAATCTCAAGAAGCTTGCCCGTATCAACAGATGGACTCTCGTTCGTATTGGCTAGGTGGATGGCGTGATGCCAGAGACGATAAGCAATCGGGACTCTATAAGTAAAATACCTTTCATACAATTATAGGATTTGAAAAGACTCATTTATGGGTCTTTTCTGCGTTAGAGATTAGAGATAGAGACAATTAAATCCTGACGCTGAAGTGCGCATATAAAAAAGCAGCTCAATTGAGCTGCTAATAAAACTTATGAGATTCTCATTTGAACTAGAAGTTAGAGGTATCTTGGAAAAGACCCACTTTTAGATCTTTCGCGACGTAGATTTCTTTTCCATCAACTAACACACGACCATCTGCTAGTCCCATAACTAATCGACGGTTCACAACACGCTTCATATTGATTTCGTAAGTTACTTTCTTAGCCGTAGGTAAGATTTGGCCTGTGAATTTAACTTCACCAACACCTAATGCGCGACCTTTACCTTCGCCACCAACCCAGCCAAGGAAAAATCCAACAAGTTGCCACATTGCATCTAGGCCAAGACAGCCTGGCATTACAGGGTCACCTGGGAAATGGCAGTCAAAAAACCATAGATCAGGAGTAATGTCTAGCTCAGCTAGTATCAAGCCTTTACCAAATTCACCTTCAGTTTCAGACATTTTTGTAATACGGTCCATCATCAACATGTTTGGTGCTGGTAGTTGAGGACGTCCTGGGCCAAAAAGTTCTCCTTGGCTTGACGCTAAAAGATCTTCGCGAGTGTAAGAATCACGTTTATTTTGCATTATCAATTACTCCAATTTTTGATACGTGCATTTTAGTGAACACGTGTACGCTAAACAAGTCCGATCAGTACTAAGCAAACCAGTTCTTGATGCGATCCACAATTCCATGGGGATGCTCGTGTCTTTCGAAATTTTCTATACGTTCTGCAATCTTATTGATCACACTGTCTTCTTGATCTCCACGGAAAGGTTTATCCATGATGATCGGAATGGCTTCATCAACATTCGATACGGACCAAATGTGAAATTCATTATTCTTAATGCTATTTACGACATCTTTGTGTAAAGCAAGATGCTTAAGGTTACTCTTCGGCAATACAACGCCTTGTTTACCAGTGAAGCCTTGGTGTTCGCATACTCGGTAGAAACCTTCAATCTTTTCGTTTAAACCACCAACGGCTTGGACGCGACCAAATTGATCCACAGCACCAGTCACCGCAATCTGTTGATTGATTGGGTACTCTGACAGGGCACTGACAAGCGAACATAACTCAGCAAGTGAAGCGCTGTCGCCATCAACTTCGCAGTATGATTGCTCGAACACGACAGAAGCTGCGTACGGAAGTGGTTCATCGAGGTTTAAAGCGCTGCTGACAAAGGCCTGCATTATCATCATCCCTTTGGCGTGTAAATTGCCACCAAGTTCAGCTTTACGCTCAACGTCAGAGATATCACCATCTCCAAAGTGAATTACACAAGAAATACGAGCGGGTTCACCATAACTAATCGGATGCCCAGGAACGTCAATAACCGTTAAGCCATTCACCTGACCAACTTGCTCACCTTCAGTTTCAATGATGACTTGTCCGTCAAGAATGTCATCGATAGCTCGGTTCGGGAGATAATTTTCCCGGAAAGCTTTATGATCGATCGCTTGATCGATGTGCTCAAAGGCGATGGTTTCATGGTTTGATTCAATCGCAGATTCAGTCAGAATGGTGTTGTGCCAAATTACGCAAACAGGTAGGTATTCTTGATCTTCCGTTTCACGAGCGCCTGCGGTAAGTAATCGAGGTAGGGCATCGATACTTAATTGAGGTAGTTGGTATCGAAAAGTTAACCACTTCAAATATCCCAAATAGAGCTCTAGAGATTGAGGTGTTTCAACCTTCATCTCCATCTCAATTTCACCAAATAAACAAAAACCGGATTGAATGTCTTCATCTAAATAGTCAAGATCGGCTAATTGACCACGATCACCGACAACAATTAACTTGATATCAAATGTTCGTTCCACGACGCTTTGTGTGATCTGTTTTGGAGCACTGTTAATCGCTTGAACACGTTGTCCTAATAGTGCTGATTTTAATTTAATCCACAAAGACGGATTTGCTAAAATCAAATTAGCTGAAATGACAAGGTAGCCGCCATCAGCTTGAGAGAGCAGGCCAGGGACAAGTAAAGAAACTTCCGAGTTGGAAACTGAATAATGATCAAACAGACTCTCTATATCTAGCGTTTCAGCGCATATGACTGGTGACGAGCTAGGAACTAGCGAATGTTCTCGAATACTAGAGATCAGTAGTTCGCGATATACAGCATTATCAGGGGAATTAACAAGTAGCACTCTTGATAGATTAGAAAGTTGATCGAATCTTTGAATTGCACTTCTTAACCTTGGTTGTAGATCTAGGAAGCTCTGTGACTTGATAGATAAAAACTGCTCAAATAGTGGCTGAAACTGCTCATACTGGGGAGTGGCTAAACGCCAATCTTCTTGATTCATCGAGATTACTGTTTAATAAAAAGGATCGAAAGTATATAGAAAAAAGTGAGTAGGTAATAGCAGTATCTAATTCACGATCTGAATCCCTTTTTGACATTGATTATATTGTTTTGATTAAGACCTTGGGTTACGCTGTCACCCTAGCTAACAACGGGATCTTTACACATGAAATATCAGCAACTTGAAAACTTAGAATGTGGCTGGAAATGGCAATATTTAGTTAAAAAATGGAAAGATGGCGCCTCAATAACTAGACACATAGATTCAAGCGAAGCTGACCATGCTGTAGCACAACTAAAACAACTAGAGCACGAGCCAACGCTTGTACTTGAATGGATTGAAAACCATATGGCGTTGGAGTTGGACAACAAGCTTAAACAAGCGATTAGAGCTAAGCGTAAACGTCACTTTAATGCAGAACAAATCCATACAAAGAAGAAGTCCATTGATTTGGATTACCGTGTGTGGGAAAAATTATCGCAACGCGCTGGTGAGCTAGGTTGTACATTATCAGACGCTATAGAATACTTATTGAGTGAAGCTTCCCGTAGTGAAAAGGCAAGTAAAACAGTTACAAATTTAAAAGAAGATCTTAGTAAATTATTATCTGAATAATTGAGGTTACTAATATGATGTATGTAATATTGATTGCAGCCATTTTGGTCCTATGGCTAGTTGCAGTAGATCGCCCAGTATTAAAAATTTCATTTAAAAATGGCATAATTTTAAAGACAAAAGGGCACTTGCCTCCATCATTTAAACACAATCTTGTTGAAATTGGTGACAAAGCCTCTTTTGATGGCGATCTAAAAGTATATAGTCAAAGAACCGGGATGAAATTGGTGTTTTCCAAATCTGTTCCAAAGAAAGTACAGCAGCGAATCAAAAACGTGTTTCCGCACCAAGGTTTCAAATCAAGCGGTAAGAAGAAGAGCAAATAAATGGCTCAATGGCTCCATCGATTAATGGTAACTAGGTTTCATTGTTACACCATCTTGATATCACACTCTCAAGTTTTGCATTTTTGAACGCTGAATAAATACAAATCCGTATACTGCTTACATTCGTAATTCATAGGATCGGAGAGTGTGGCCATGTATTGGAGAGTATGTGTTTTAGCAAGTTTAATGTTTATTAGTAGCCTCTCATTGGCCGATGACTCAGAGAGAAACCCGCTAGCGAAACAGATAAAATCAAAACTTATAAAACATGTAAGAAAGCATACAGATGGTTACGTTGGCTATTGTAATGTCATGATTGAAATGAGGTATGATTCGCGCCGGGCTTCGATTCGATCGGTAAAGACGAGTGGTGATAGCAAAGTATGTAAACTGAGTAAAAAATATCTTCAGAAAGGGACTAAATTTAAATACACCTACCTTGAGAAGTACCTGAATCTTCATATCTCCCCATAAATTTCTGCTGTAATTCAACATAATGACTATATTGATGAAAACTCTTAATGTTAGCTCTGGTAATTAGCTAAAATATGATTATTATTCTGAACCAAGATCTCTTATTACATAATTATCATTTAGCATCATATTCGAGCTAAACTCATAAGATAGTTTTTGCAAAAGGACAGGCAATATTGCTCCTAACAAATAAACGCTATACACCACAGGCTCGAGAGATGGCAAATCGAGTGACAACTGAAGTGTCAGAACGATATGCAAAGTGGCTGATTAACCCTAAATACATTGTTGACCAAAATGATGTAGATAAGCGATTGAGCTTGCAAGACCGTTTCTGTGATGATGTGATTTTTGATGAAAATGACCGGATAACTCGCAATCAACGTATTTTACTTGAATGTGAGCAATCAAGAATAAAAGAGAAAGATGAGAAGCTAGCGACGAAGCAAAAAACATTAAAAAGTGCTATCGATAAAGTTTCAATGATTGCCGAACGAATGATGTGTGAAAAACTGGCATCAGATGAGATGAATCGCTTATTCGGACGTGTACCGGATTTTGGTGAATTAGCATCTTTTGCCTACTCACCGTCACTGAGTTTTCGTAAACTAGGGGAACTTCTGGACAACAGCCATCAGCTTAGTTCGTCTGTTCTTGATTTTGTTAATACGTCAGGTTCAGAACGCTCATCAAATAGTTCTAAAGGGATCGTTGATGCTAAAACAGCATTGGGACTTATTGGAATCGACAATTGTCGTCTTCTGTTCCCGGTCTTAATGGCTCGTCCATTACTTCGCTGGTCAGACAAAAATACGAATCATATGGCACCCAAAATGTGGCAACATTTAGTTGTTACTTCAAATGTAACTCGTATGCGATTACAAGAAACGGATGTTAAATGTCCCGAAGTTGGGGTTCTGTTAGGTACATTGCGGACAATGAGTATGTTTGTGATGAGTAACCTTTGTAGCCAGGTTTTTGAGGATGCTTTGGTTTATGTCATGACTAAATATCGAGAAGTAGGTCTAAAAGATGAATACTATGCTTGTGCTGATATTCAACCATCACTGATCTTTTTGCCTAGTGTTATCCGTAAAATGGATAAGAGTTTAACAGAACGCTTGTTGAATGAAATTGAGTGGAAGCCGGCAACGATTCATCTTAAAAATGCAATTATCGAAGATCTGGAAAATATTGAGATTGAAGAGCGAAGTGCTTATGGTGCTGCGCTAGGTCAGGCTCATAAATTTTCGATTTATGATGCGATGCAAAGAAGTGAAGCTTTTCAAGATAAACACAAACCATATTGGTTTTCTACAGTGCAGATGCCAGGGGCGGCGCTTACCAATATTAAAACGCGCTCGCCAGGAAAGTTAACTTACGCATTGTAGAGGTTGCTTGTAAATCACCAGTGATTAAAGCCAAACATAATAGTGTTTGGCTTTTTTTGGTTGAAAATACATTACAGCGTCACTTAATTTCTCGTTGCGAATCAATTGAAACAATAGTACTAAGTTTAGCAGCGTTTGAGGCCGAATCTTCTCCGCTATCTCGGTGCGTATTATTTGCACCGATTTATGTTGAGTGGTTTGCTTTGCTTAACTGAATCAAAACGTGGGCGAGGGATATGCTCATTCTGGGAGTCAGCTTGCTGGCTCTTTAGATGCTCATCGTGAG
>NZ_VTYA01000022.1:0-53301 GCF_013114135.1 Vibrio sp. 03-59-1 | reverse complement strand
GTGCGGTCGGAGAGACTTGAACTCTCACACCTCTCGGCGCCAGAACCTAAATCTGGTGCGTCTACCAATTCCGCCACGACCGCAGCAAATCTTTATAGTTATATCGATATTGGTCATTCAATATAACGTTGTAATTCTTTAAATGAAAAATGGTGGCTACTGCGGGATTCGAACCTGCGACCCCATCATTATGAGTGATGTGCTCTAACCAACTGAGCTAAGTAGCCATTTCCAATTTTTCTGCTCTCGTTGAATCGTTGCCTTATCGCTGAGAACGGGGCGCATTATGCGTAGTTGAGCTAAACCCGTCAATAGTTTTTTTGAATAAATACGTTTTAAAGGACTGTTCGCCCTTTTTTTAAACAAAGAGACGTATTTGTGATCAAAAACCACCAACAAAAACGGATCTAAACTCTAAATTAACGGTTTTCTTTTCAATAGAAAAAGAGATAAAAAAAAGCCAACGCGAACGTTGGCTTCTTATCATTAATCAATTTGACGATAATTCGTACATTACAATTTATACGTTGAAACGGAAATGAACCACATCGCCATCTTTAACGATGTAATCTTTGCCTTCTAAGCGCCATTTACCCGCTTCTTTAGCTCCGCTCTCACCGTTAAATTCGATAAAGTTGTCATAACCGACAACTTCAGCTCGAATGAAACCTTTCTCAAAGTCAGTGTGGATCTTACCTGCAGCTTGTGGTGCTGTTGCGCCAACAGGGATAGTCCATGCGCGAACTTCTTTAACACCAGCAGTGAAATAGGTTTGCAGTGTTAGAAGTTCGTAGCCAGAACGAATTACGCGGTTAAGACCCGGTTCTTCGATTCCCATATCCGCTAGAAACTCTTCACGATCTTCGTCATCTAATTCAGAAAGCTCAGATTCAATAGCAGCGCACACTGGAACTACTACGTTGTTTTCTTTTGCTGCGAATTCACGCACAAGATCCAGGTATGGATTATTCTCAAAACCGTCTTCACTTACGTTTGCGATGTACATCGTAGGCTTAAGTGTTAGGAAGTTTAGGTAATCAATGGCGATAAGTTCTTCTTTTGTTAGTTCGATTGTACGAGCCATTCCGCCTTCAGTTAGAATTGGAAGTAGCTTTTCTAGTACAGTTATTTCGAATTTCGCATCTTTGTCACCGCCTTTTGCTTTTTTAGCATTACGCTGTAAAGCACGTTCACAGCTATCTAAATCGGCAAGAGCAAGCTCAAGGTTGATGATTTCGATGTCGTCAAGAGGTGAGATTTTACCTGCAACGTGAATGATGTTTTCATTTTCAAAACAACGTACCACGTGGCCAATTGCGTCTGTTTCACGGATGTTAGCTAGGAATTTGTTACCTAAACCTTCACCTTTTGAAGCACCAGCAACCAAACCTGCAATATCAACAAATTCCATTGTTGTTGGTAAGATGCGTTCTGGGTTTACAATTTTCGCCAGAGCGTCTAAACGAAGATCTGGAACTGGAACAACACCAGTGTTTGGTTCAATAGTACAGAACGGAAAGTTTGCCGCTTCAATACCAGCTTTAGTAAGCGCGTTGAACAGAGTTGATTTACCTACATTTGGTAGACCAACGATGCCACATTTAAAACCCATGATAATAACCTTATTCAGCTTTGAACGTATGTAAGCGATTTTGTGCTTTGGTCAGGCCATCTTTTAATAAGATGTCGAGGCTGCGTACTGATTCATCCACTACGGCCTCTATACACTCCTGCTCTTTAGCGGGAGCTTTGCCTAACACATAACCTGCAACTTTATCTTTATGCCCAGGATGGCCAATGCCGAGCCTGAGACGATAGAATTCTTTATTATTCCCTTGCTTACTGATGATGTCTTTCAGGCCATTATGACCGCCATGACCACCACCTTTTTTAAATTTTCCTACGCCGGGAGGTAAGTCTAGCTCATCATGAGCGACCATTATTTCTTCCGGCTTAATTTGGTAGAACTTCGCCAGTGCGGCAACAGATTTACCAGATAAATTCATAAAAGTGGTTGGGATCAGTAAGCGAAGATCTTCGCCATGCACCATGATGCGACCCGTTAACCCAAAGAATTTAGCTTCATTCTTCAGAGTGACGTTATGTACACGTGCTAACTCTTCTACTACCCAAGCACCCGCATTATGGCGAGTTTTGGCATACTCAGGACCAGGATTCGCTAGTCCGACGAGAAGTTTTATTTGTTGGCTCAAGGTTAGGATCTCTCAGGAATTTCAAAAAGCGCCGTATAGTAGCATAGAAAATGCTTAAGGGGCGAGAGTCACAAAACCCTCGCATATATAAAAAAACCACCTCATGTTTGAGGTGGTTTTTATATTCATTAAACCAAAGAAGGATTAATTGCTAAACATCGCAGAGATTGACTCTTCGTTGCTGATACGACGAATAGCTTCAGCTAGCATGCGAGAAAGGCTAAGTGTGGTTACTTTGCCTGTAGCTTCCATCTCTTTAGTCATTGTGATTGAGTCAGTTACGATAACTTGATCAAGCACAGAGTTGCCGATGTTGTCTGCGGCACTGCCTGAGAATACAGCGTGAGTCGCATAAGCAAATACGCGCTTCGCTCCACGTGCTTTCAGTGCTTCTGCTGCTTTACATAATGTACCGCCAGTATCAATCATGTCGTCAACGATGACACAATCGCGACCTTCAACATCACCGATAAGGTTCATTACTTCTGAAACATTTGCGCGTGGACGACGTTTGTCAACAATCGCAATATCGATATCACCTAGGGCTTTCGCAGTTGCACGAGCACGAACAACGCCACCAAGGTCAGGAGAAACCACTACTGGGTTTTCTAGACCACGGTTTGCCATGTCTTCAAGTAAAACTGGAGTACCGAAAATGTTATCAACAGGTACATCGAAGAAGCCTTGAATTTGCTCTGCGTGTAGGTCGATAGTTAGAACGCGGTCAACACCAACGTTAGAAAGGAAGTCTGCAACAACTTTTGCAGTAATTGGTACACGAGCAGAACGTACGCGACGATCTTGACGGGCATAACCAAAGTATGGGATTACAGCAGTAATACGGCCAGCTGAAGCGCGGCGCATTGCGTCAATCATTACCACCAACTCCATTAAGTTGTCGTTGGTTGGTGCACAAGTTGATTGAATGATGAATACATCGCTACCACGAACATTTTCATTAATTTGAACAGCGACTTCGCCATCAGAAAAACGTTCAACAGTAGCATCTCCTAGAGAGATGTATAGACGATCAGCAATACGTTGGGCTAGTTCAGGTGTTGCGTTACCAGCAAATAGCTTCATATCAGGCACGGTGGAAACCTCGGTTGCGTCCAGTTTTAAATAGATTGGGTTTGGGCTGATTTATATTCAGCCAGTGTCTCTTTTAAAGGTGAAGTGTTTCGACCTTTTGCAATGAATGCAGAGACAGTGTCAGGAAGTTTTTCTAGAACAGTTTCAGCGTTTTGTTTGCTATCAAACTCAGCAAATACGCAGGACCCAGTTCCTGTCAATCTCGACGGCGCGTATTGTAACAGCCAAGAAAGTTGCTTATCAACCTCTGGGTACAGCATTCGAACAATTTTTTCGCAATCGTTTTCGTATTTTTCGCTTAGAAGCGTTGTCAAGGCTCGCTTTGGCGTATTTCTAATTAATTTTTCATGCGTGAATATGTCTACCGTTGCAATGCTAACTTGGGGCTTGATCACTAAATACCATTTTTCTTCTGGTTCCGCTTTTACCAGTTTTTCGCCTACACCTTCTGCAAAAGCAGCATAGCCATGAACAAATACAGGTACATCTGCGCCCAATTTCAAACCTATCTCTGCAAGTTGTTCATCAGAAAGGTCTAAACCCCAAAGATAATTGAGGGCAACTAAGACGGTTGCAGCATTTGAAGATCCACCACCGATTCCGCCTCCCATAGGAAGGATTTTATTTAAAATAATGTCAGCCCCAAGCGAGCATGAAGCATACTCTTGTAGTGCTGTAGCGGCTTTCCAAATTAAATTATCTTGTGTCGCCACCCCTTTGATTTCTGGGGTAATGGTAATTTGAGCTGAGTTATTTGCAGTAATTAATAGGTCATCACCAAAATCGACAAATTGAAATAGGGTCTGCAATTCATGGTAACCATTGTCTCTACGACCTGTTATATAGAGAAAGAGGTTTAATTTGGCAGGGGATGGCCAAGAGGTTTGTTTGGTTATCATTCCGTAATTTTCCATTTAGACACAACAATATTGATGGTGGTATCGGCTTGCGTAAATTTTAATTTTGACGGTAAAGGACGCGGATTTACATCGGAATTTTCCGCTAAGTTAGTAGTTTCCTTGTAAGCTTGATATTCGAGTTGCCATTGACGAAGGCCCACTTTTTTATTTAAAGAGGCTAGTGTGTTGGTCTCATTTAACTGAAACTGGTCAGCTCCCGTAGGTAAGCCAAGTAACCATTGTGGCATATGATCGATTGGGATCATCAACCCTGTAAGGTTATAAACTAATTGTGTGGCACTCTCTCCAGTAAAGGTTTCGTCGTCGTAAGTGACTACTTTTGCCCCTTGAGGGGTGATCGTCAAATTGAGTGCTGTTTGCCCCAGAAATGTGGTTAATCGTAGATGGCTAAGCTTCTCTGAGTGTTTCCACTGAAAATTCAGACTTTGTCTCTGCTGTGGAGATATGTAGGCGAGTTTACCCGTAATGTTGTAACTGGTTATCTGTTTTAGCTTCGATTGATGAGATTGCCACTCAACGCTGGTGACTGTTTCTGGAATGCTGGAACACCCAAAAAGAAGAAGACTTGCAAAAAATAGGCTAAGGGCTTGGCGAAATTTGATCATGTTTGCTCACAACTTGCTCAAAAATGGGAAGAAAGCAGGGCAACTATAGCATTGAACTCACGAACTCAGTAAAACAAATCCTCCTTGCCCTTTAAATAGATCCCTCCATCAAGTAAAATTCGCCACTTATTTATGTATCTTGATCAGAGAACCTTCAATTCATGTCCTTGCTTGCTATTGGTATTAATCACAATACAGCCTCGGTAGATTTGCGAGAAAAAGTCGCATTTGGCCCCGATAAACTGACGGAAGCGTTAAAGCAGCTAGGTGCAAATGAGAATGTAAACGGAAGTGTTATCATTTCCACTTGTAATCGAACTGAAATTTATTGCGATATAAAAGCCGCAACAAAGAATAAGCTTATTGATTGGCTTTCTAACTTTCATGATATTAGTCCTGAAGAACTAAAACCAAGTTTATACATTTACGAAGAGCAAGCGGCGATTAAGCACTTGATGCGGGTATCGTGTGGATTAGACTCTTTAGTACTTGGTGAACCGCAGATCCTTGGTCAAGTTAAGCAGGCTTTTTCTGATTCGAGAGAATTAAAAGCCGTTGACGCTTCAATGGAAAAATTGTTCCAAAAATCTTTCTCTGTTGCGAAACGAGTTCGGACAGAAACTGAAATTGGCGGAAGTGCTGTTTCCGTGGCTTATGCTGCTTGTACTTTAGCGAAACAAATTTTCGAATCATTGGCTGACTCTACAGTATTACTGGTTGGTGCCGGTGAAACTATAGAACTTGTCGCGAAACATTTAGCGAGTAATGGCTGTACCAATATGATTGTTGCTAATCGTACTCGTGAACGAGCGTTAAGTTTAGCGGAAGAGTTCGGAGCAGATATTATTGGGCTACCGGATATCCCTGATTATTTACCGCGAGCCGATATTGTGATTAGTTCTACCGCGAGTCCTTTACCTATCATAGGGAAGGGGATGGTAGAAACGGCGCTCAAAGCTCGTAAGCATCAACCAATATTATTAGTAGATATTGCCGTTCCTCGTGATGTAGAAGCGCAGGTAGGGGATTTAAATGATGCCTATCTTTATACGGTTGATGATTTACAATCCATCGTTGAAAGTAATCTTGAACAGCGAAAAGTGGAAGCTATCCAAGCAGAAGCTATTGTTAGTGAAGAAAGCGCGATATTCATGACGTGGATGCGCTCGTTGCAAGCCGTCGATAGTATTCGAGATTTTCGGAAGTCGGCGAATGAGATTCGAGAAGAACTTTTAAATAAAAGTTTGCAGTCTCTTGAGGCTGGAAATGATCCACAGAAAGTATTACTAGAACTTAGTAATAAGTTAACGAACAAATTGATCCATGCTCCCACTCGCGCGTTACAAAGTGCAGCCGAGCAAGGTGAACCAGCAAAATTAACAGTCATTAGACAAAGTCTGGGTCTTGATGACCCTAGCTAAGACTCATAAGAAGTAAGAGAAGTATGAAATCCTCGATTCTAGTAAAGCTTGAAAGCCTAGTTGAACGCTATGAAGAAGTTCAGCATCTACTTGGTGACCCTGATGTTCTCGGTGACCAAAACAAATTCCGTGCTTTGTCGAAAGAGTACTCCCAGCTAGAAGAAGTGACTCAGTGCTTCCAAGCTTACCAGCAAGCACAAGAAGATCTTGTGGCAGCTGAAGAGATGGCCAATGAAGATGATGCAGAAATGCGTGAAATGGCTCAGGAAGAGATCAAAGAAGCAAAAGCGGCTATTGAAAAATTGACCGATGAACTGCAAATTTTGTTGCTACCGAAAGATCCAAACGATGAGCGTAACTGTTTCTTAGAAATCCGCGCCGGTGCGGGTGGCGATGAAGCGGGTATCTTTGCGGGTAACTTGTTCCGTATGTACTCAAAGTTTGCTGAGAAGAAAGGCTGGCGCGTAGAAGTGATGAGCTGCAACGTGTCTGAGCAGGGTGGTTACAAAGAGATGATCGCTAAAGTAAGCGGTGATGGCGTGTTCGGTACTATGAAGTTTGAATCTGGTGGTCACCGTGTTCAACGTGTACCAGAGACTGAATCTCAAGGTCGTGTACACACTTCTGCATGTACCGTTGCTGTCATGGCTGAAGTACCAGAAGCAGATTTACCAGAGATTAAATCAAGCGATCTGAAAATTGATACTTTCCGTTCTTCGGGTGCGGGTGGTCAGCACGTTAACACGACAGATTCTGCTATTCGTATTACCCACCTTCCAACGGGTACGGTTGTTGAGTGCCAAGATGAGCGTTCACAACATAAAAACAAAGCCAAAGCGATGGCTGTTCTTGCGGCTCGTATTATTCAAGCTGAAGAAGCTCGTCGTGCTGCGGTAGTCTCTGATACTCGTCGTAACCTACTTGGTTCAGGCGATCGTAGTGACCGTATTCGTACTTATAACTACCCACAAGGTCGTGTATCTGATCACCGTATCAACCTGACACTTTACCGCCTATCAGAAACGATGGAAGGCGATCTACAAAGCTTGGTTGATCCTGTAATGGCAGAGCACCAAGCCGATCAACTTGCTGCATTAGCTGATAACCATTAATTGTTGGTGACGCAGAATTAATGAACGCTAACCGCACAATCGAACATGTGCTTAAAGCTACCATTAGCCAGTTTCAAGAGAGCGGCAGTGATTCGCCCTCTCTTGATGCGGCAGTGTTACTTTGCCATGCACTCGATAAACCTCGCTCATATTTACTGACTTGGCCTGAAAAAACGCTAACCGATGAACAGTGGATTGAGTTCAATCGTATTGTTGAAAGGCGACTAAAAGGCGAGCCTGTTGCCTATATTGTCGGGGAGAGGGAGTTCTGGTCTCTGCCATTAAAAGTATCACCTTCCACTTTAATTCCCAGGCCTGATACCGAAAGATTAGTTGAAGTTGCTCTGGATAAAACCTTCAAACAGCAAGGTGCCATTCTCGATTTAGGAACCGGTACAGGGGCGATAGCATTAGCTTTAGCGTCAGAGTTACCTAATCGACAAGTCATCGGGGTCGATCTGCGACCTGAAGCGCAACAGCTTGCGACTCATAATGGGCAACAACTTAATCTTTTAAATGCGACTTTTCGCCATGGCAGTTGGTTTGAACCGATTGATAACGGCATGAAGTTTGCTTTAATTGTTTCGAACCCGCCCTACATTGAAGAAAATGATCCGCACTTAACTCAAGGTGATGTTCGCTTTGAACCCATAACAGCACTTGTTGCTGAAGATGAAGGTTTGGCTGATATTCGGTTTATATCCACCCATGCTATTGATTATATGGAAAAAGATGCATGGTTGGTTTTTGAGCATGGTTACGATCAAGGACAAGCGGTTCGACAAATAATGATCGATCTTGGCTATTGTGATGTCACAACAGAACAAGATTACGGTGGCAATGATAGAGTGACTTTAGGTCGTAATATTAAATAGCCCCTAGAGCGACAATCTTTGCCGCTGAGCAAATATTGTCATAAGAGCCAACAATAAGAGAGATAATATGTACGAAGCTCTAAAACACTTTCACCTTCTGACGATTGGTATTAGTGCCGTTTTACTTTCCGTTCGCTACTTTTTGATGATGGCGAACTCTCCAATACTTGAGCATGGTTTTCTAAAACGTTTTCCTCATATCAATGACTCTCTGCTCCTGCTCTCTGGCTTTGCACTGATTGCAATTACAGGCTTTATCCCTTTCACACCTGAAGCGCCTTGGTTAACTGAAAAATTAACCTGCGTTATGATCTATATCGCGTTGGGATTTTTTGCACTACGATTAGGCCGTAATAAATTGCTGCGTTCATTCTCATTTTTTGGTGCTCTAGGCTGGCTAGCAATGGCAGGAAAGATTGCGATGACGAAAACGCCAACTATCTTTGGGTAATAAAGTATGCTTAATTTATTTGATGAAGATTTCGATAATATGGAATTGGTTGAAGGTGCTTTAGTTTTAAATAAAGCGGTAAATCCTGAAACTCAGGTTAATTGGGCTGAAGAAGAACTAGAGCGCTTGGTTAAAGAGGCCAAAAACTGTCTGAATCATGAAGTCAGTGATAAGCAGAACTTTGAATCCTTTCTGAATATTTTCTACTCTGATTGGGGCTTTAGCGGTGATAGAGAGGCGTATTTCTCTTCCGAAAATGCGTTTATCGATAAAGTGCTTGAGCGTCGCAAGGGTGTACCTGTTAGTCTAGGTTCTTTGCTACTCTTTTTTGGGCGAAAGTTGGGTTTCCCTATCGAAGGCGTCACTTTTCCAACTCAGTTTTTAATTAAAGTCACATGGCCTGAAGAGACCCCCGTTTATCTTAATCCGTATAATGGTGAATTCGTTGCACAGCATACACTTAAAGCGTGGCTGATTGGGCATGATGGCCCATTAGCTAATTTAGAGCCTGAACATTTCAATACAGCAGACAACCCAACCGTCATTGGACGTTGGCTTGCATTGTTAAAGAGTGCTTTGTTGCGTGAAGAGCGCTATACATTAGCATTAAGGTGCACGGATCTTGCGCTAAGCTTTGTTCCAGATGACCCATATGAGATTCGCGATCGTGGATTTATTTATCAGCAGTTAGATTGCCATCAGATAGCGGTATCCGATTACCAATACTTTATTGATCAGTGCCCTGATGATCCTGCGTCTGAGTTACTAAAGACTCAAGTTAATGCATTAAGTGAAAGTTCAATTACCATTCATTAGACATGAATGTTAACTACCTAATAATTTTGAGAGAAGATAATGGAACAGAAAACAGTTCATATTGGTGATATTCCAGTAGCCAACGACAAACCATTCACCCTATTTGCGGGCATGAACGTTTTAGAATCTCGCGATCTAGCGATGCAAATCTGTGAGCACTACGTAAAAGTGACGGAAAAGCTTGGCATCCCATACGTATTTAAAGCCTCTTTTGATAAAGCGAACCGCAGCTCAGTACACTCATACCGTGGCCCGGGCCTTGATGAAGGGATGAAAATCTTCCAAGAGTTGAAAGATACTTTTGGCGTTAAAATTATCACGGATATTCACACTGAAGCGCAAGCACAAGTGGTTGCCGATGTGGTTGATGTGATCCAATTACCTGCATTTTTAGCACGACAAACCGATCTTGTTGAAGCGATGGCAAAAACAGGCGCTGTGATTAATGTGAAGAAACCGCAATTCATGAGCCCAAATCAAGTAGGTAATATTGTTGATAAGTTTGCTGAGTGTGGCAACGAAAACATTATTCTATGTGAGCGTGGTTCATGCATGGGATATGACAACTTAGTCGTTGATATGCTTGGTTTCGGCGTGATGAAAAAATCATCAAATGGTAGCCCTATCATCTTTGATGTAACTCACTCATTGCAAATGCGTGACCCATCAGGTGCTGCATCTGGTGGCCGCCGTGAGCAAACTGTTGAGCTTGCGAAAGCCGGTTTGGCGACAGGTATTGCTGGCCTCTTCATTGAAGCTCACCCTAACCCAGATAAAGCAATGTGTGATGGCCCTTCAGCGCTGCCTCTAGATAAACTAGAACCATTCTTGGCTCAAATGAAATCGCTAGATGACCTGATCAAGAGTTTTGCGGATATCGATATTAAGTAATTTAATCTGATATTGTGTGTTTAAAAGGCTGACGAGAGTTGGCCTTTTTGCTATCTGCTTAACTAGACGAGTGTAGCGAGGTGATCTTTATGCTTATTAAGCGTTTCTCCTCTCATTTTTCAACGTAATCGTCGATCTCACAGTAAAACGTTTGCCTGTGATCTTATTTAACCTTAAGTGCAAGTAACCACAGCTATTACACCGATATTATCTTTTTAGTGTGATTGATTCGACATTAATATGAAAACAAAATGTTACTTGGACTCTGTTAATTTAAACTAGTTCATGTTTTATAGGTCTTTCAAGCAGATACAGTCTATTTGTAATATTTTGTCTGTAAGCCTATTTATAAAGTAGTGGACCCCTAACCGTTCAAAAGGTATGACAATGAAGCAAAGCCTTATTCTAAAGACTGCGTTAAGCGCAGCTATTCTTGCAACTCTTGGTGGTTGTGCATCTGAACCAACACACGACTGGAATGCAGATACAACGTACAAACTAACGGTTCTTCATACTAATGATAACCACGGTCGTTTTTGGCAGAATAAATATGGCGAGTACGGCATGGCTGCTCGTAAGACGCTTATCGATGAGTTGCGCGCCGATGTACGTGCTGAAGGCGGTAGCGTGTTGCTTCTTTCTGGTGGTGATATCAACACTGGTGTACCTGAGTCAGATCTTCAAGATGCAGAACCTGATTTTAAAGGTATGACTAAAATTGGTTACGATGCGATGGCACTGGGTAACCACGAATTTGATAATCCATTAGAAGTTCTATTCAAACAGAAAGAGTGGGCTGATTTCCCAATGCTTTCTGCGAACATCTACGATAAAGAAACGGGCGAGCGTCTTTTCCAAGCTTACCAAATGTTCGACAAGCAAGGTATCAAGATTGCCGTTATCGGTTTAACGACTGAAGATACAGCGAAAATTGGTAACCCAGAATACATCGGCGGTGTTGACTTCCGTGACCCTAAAGAAGAAGCGAAAAAACTGATCGCTGAACTTGAAGAGACTGAAAAACCAGACCTAATTTTTGCTGTAACACACATGGGCCACTACGAAGATGGTCAACGTGGTGTTAACGCTCCTGGTGATGTAGCTCTAGCTCGTTACTTAGATGAAGGTTCTCTGGATATGATCGTTGGTGGTCACTCTCAAGAGCCTGTATGTATGGAAGGTCCAAACGTTGCTAAGAAAAACTTCAAGCCAGGTGACGAGTGTAAACCAGACGAGCAAAACGGTACTTACATTGTTCAAGCTCACGAGTGGGGCAAGTACGTAGGCCGTGCTGATTACGAATTCCGTAACGGCGAGCTAGAGATGGTAAGCTATGATCTTATCCCTGTTAACCTTAAGAAAAAAATTAAGGTAGACGGCAAGAAGAAACGTGTTCTTATCCAAGAAGAGATTGCACAAGACAAAGAGCTTCTTGAGTTCTTACGTCCGTTCCAAGAGCAAGGCCAAGAACAGCTAGGTATTAAGATTGCTGAGACAAATGGCAAGCTTGAAGGTGACCGTAACGTCGTTCGTTTCCAACAAACTAACCTAGGTCGTCTGATTGCAACGGCTCACATGGAACGTGCAAAAGCAGATTTCTCTGTAATGAACTCTGGTGGCGTTCGTGACTCAATTGAAGCGGGTGACGTAACATACAAAGACGTTCTAACGGTTCAACCATTTGCAAATATCCTAACTTACGTAGACATGAACGGTGCGGAAGTAATGGACTACCTAAATGTTGTAGGTACTAAGCCTATCGATTCTGGTGCATACGCTCAGTTCGCTGGTATTTCAATGACAGTTGCTGGTGGTGAAGTATCTAATGTATTCATCGGTGGTAAACAGTTACGTTTAGACGAAACTTACCGTTTCACTATCCCAAGTTACAACGCTGCTGGTGGTGATGGTTACCCTAAAATTTCAGGTCACCCAGGCTACGTAAATACTGGTTTTGTTGACGCTGAAGTATTAAAAGATTACTTAGAAGCGAACAGCCCTGTTGATGTTAATGCATATGCACCATCTGGCGAGATTGTATACAAGTAATTAAGGAATAGTAGGAGAAAGAGTTTGACTCTTAGTCTCTGATATTTTTTACTAAAAGCGGTGCTTCGGCATCGCTTTTTTGTATTTAAAATTCAAGCAATGATTTCTTGCTCTTACCCTGTGGACAGACGAATGACTCCTGCAATTAACCTCGCGAAAAAGCGAAAGGTTCCTCATATAATCCATCAGTATCAACATGATCCAAACCATAATAGTTATGGGTTAGAAGCGGCGGAAGTATTAGGCCAAGACCCAGACACGGTATTCAAGACATTGCTATTTTGTATCAATGGAGAGCCAAAAAACCTGGCGGTTGCGGTTATTCCTGTAGCACAAAAACTCAATCTAAAATTAGCAGCAAAGGCGGCTAAAGCCAAAAAGGCAGAGATGGCCGATCCGGACATTGCACAGAAAACAACAGGGTATGTTGTGGGGGGGATCAGCCCACTAGGCCAAAAAAAAGCACTGCCAACGTTTATTCATTGCAGCGCAGAAACTTTGGTTGCGATATGTGTCAGTGCGGGTAAGCGTGGGCTAGAAATTGAATTAGCACCACAAGATTTGGCAGCACTAACTCGTGGTCAATTTGCTGAGTTATGCTTATAAAGTGACTTGTAAGTGATATTCGATTGATGTCAAAGCAACTAGAGTCAAAGCAATTTGAGCCAAAGGCAATAAAAAATCGCGACGAATACGCCGCGATTTTATCAATGTCTATGAGATTAGTTTATGAGATTACTTTTTCAAGCTCAACGTACCGCTGACTCTTTTAGGTGCGGGTTTATTTGGGCGCTGCCCTGAATGGCTCGGACGTGAGTCGCGCTTCCCATTTGCATCTCGGCTTGAACGTCGGTTGTCATTACGATCATCATTTGAGTATCGACGGTTCTCTGAACGTCCGCCAGTTGAACGCCCATCACTTGAGCGGCCCTCACTTGAACGACCAGAACCGCGCTTGCTGTTTGGTGCGTGTCTGAATTCATCACTACCATGACCACTATAGATTTTATGCTTAGGTGCGTTCTCAGCCTGTTGACGCGCATCGTAAAGTTTTGCATCGGTCGCTTTTTTGATGCGATGTCCTTTGCCGTCGACTTTTGAAGCCTCTTCAGTGCCGCTAGAACCTTCACTCATAAGTAAAATTTCAGCCACTTCATCATCCGTTAAATAACGCCATTTACCGTTAGGAATGCCATCTAAAGAGATATTCATGATGCGTACACGACGAAGCTTAAATACTTCAAAACCTAGCGCTTCACACATACGGCGAATCTGGCGATTCAGGCCCTGAGTTAAAGTAATGCGGAATGAATATTGAGTCTCTTTGGTGACTTTACATTGCAGAGTGACAGTATCTAAAATTTCAACGCCAGAGCTCATTTTATCTAAAAAGTGCTGAGTGATCGGTTTATCGACACGAACCACATACTCTTTTTCATGATTGTTCCCTGCGCGTAAAATCTTGTTCACAATATCGCCATCATTGGTTAGGAAGATCAAACCGTCAGATGGTTTATCTAAGCGACCAATAGGGAATATACGTTTCCTGTGACCAATAAAATCAACAATGTTGCCAGGAACATCACGTTCAGTGGTACAAGTAATGCCTGTCGGCTTGTTGAGAGCAATATAAACAGGGGCTTCTTTTGATTTTACTGGTTTACCATCAATGCATACTTCATCGCTAGGAAGCACTTTCGTGCCCATTTCAGGGATAGTGCCATTGATAGTAACTCGACCAGCATCAATCAGTTTATCTGCTTCTCGACGAGAGCAGAAACCTGTTTCACTGATGTATTTATTGAGACGTTTAGCTTGGGATTCTTGTGACATGAGATTCTCTTAGCGTTTCACAACGATTGTTTGGGTAAGAAATTAGGACGATTAAAAAAGCAACTACCGAGATAGTTGCTTTGATGATTCGTTCAATTTTAGCACTAACTTTAAAAATCAGCACGAACTTTAAAGTCGTGATGTTTTATTGCTGGGATCAGCTCATTCGTTTTTGATGGCGCTCTCTATTTTCGAGTTTTTGTTCTGCGCTTTTTCTCAATAAAACATAAACAGCACCAAACCCACCATGAAAATGTTGTGCGCTATGAACGCACTGAACGTCTTTAATTTGTTGTAACCATGTTGAAACGTAGCTTTTCATTAATGCTGGTGGATTAGAGCGTTCGCCTTTGCCGTGTACAATGACAACGGTTCTAATGTCCATCTTTAAACATTGACGTAAAAAGCGAACAACCTCATCACGCGCATCTTTCAACGTGTAACGGTGTAAATCAAGACGAGCTTGAATAGGGTATTTTCCGAGTCTTAATTTTCGATATACCCCCTCTTGGACGCCATCTCTTTTAAATTCAATCATGTCGTCCGGTTTAAGCATGGTGGCATTATCAAGAGAGAGGTACTCAGGATCACTTTCAGTCAGCCATATCGCCGCTTCACGTTTAGCGAGTTGGGCTTCGGTGACTTGATGAACCTTGGTGTGCTCTGCAGTATCGTGAGCCATTGGGGTTACGTCACTCATCATCTGTTGAAACAGATCTAAATCTTGGTCTTGAGACATAAGTGCATCTCAGTTAGTCAGTCATAGTGAAATTATATCAATTGAAATTGAAAAAGGACCAGACGGATAGAGAAGTTTTCGAAGGCGGAAATAAAAAACCGGAGTGGGTATCATACCGACTCCGGAGCAAAGCGATTATCTATTTATTGGTGCCATTTTTAGAAAAATAAATGTGGCGATTAAATAGGGCTAAGCGAGCTAGTGAGGAGATTTGTCATGCGTAACTTTGTAGATGATGAAACCGCCGTAAAACAGCATCAGACCTAGAGCACTAAGAATTACTATCATTGAAGATAGTCCCACAGCATTACCAAATAGGAGATCAAGCCAAAAGTCCATGTTTCCTCCAAAGTTCGTAGACAGACTTTAAAGTAATGTGTTCAGAAGTTGTTCACTCTGATCTGGATCAATAATGTTGCTAAGGTTAAGGGAATGTTTCTTGTGGTGTGTTTTTAATCACACTCTAGCGTTTTTTGGTGCTTATCTGAGCGAACGAAATAAAAAATTAAAAAAACAAAGAAAAGCACTTGCGTAACTCTTAAGAATCCGTAATATACGCATCCGTTGACAGGCAAAACGCCTAGTTCAAACGAGTTTATGAAAGATAAACATCTCGGTGAATAGCGCAGCTTGGTAGCGCATCTGGTTTGGGACCAGAGGGTCGGGGGTTCGAATCCCTCTTCACCGACCACATTAAGAAAAAGGCCTTATCGAAAGATAAGGCCTTTTTCGTTTCAGACGTATGGTTTGAGATGGTAGGCAACAAGAGTGGGGTTCGCCTAGAGTTTAAATCTGGCTCTTCACCGACGGCACTAAGAAAGGTTTTATCGAAAGATAAGGCCTTTTTCGTTTCTGTCGTATAATTTTGAAGTATCGCTTCAGGTGTATAGCTTGAGATGATTAAAAGGCTAAAAGGCTAAAAGGCTAAAAGGCTCGTAGGGCTAAAACTCGCAGCCTGCGGGCGTACTTTTTGATCGTTGATGAATGGCGAATCCTTTCCGTTCTAATAACGAAATCAAGTTGCGCTCTCCCGCTAAGTGCAAAGTACCGACAACAACCAAATATCGCCCTTTTTCTTGAATGAGTTGATCGCCATCGAGCTTATCTGCCCAGTCATGGTTGCGCTGAAAAACGAATCGCTCACTTATTACGTGGTTTATTTCAGATTCTTCAGACAGCTGTTGTAGATTTTCAATATCACCAGCCTTCCAACTCTTGATTAAGCAGTGTGTAATATCCTCACCGTCATCCCACTCTTCGAGCCCGCTGGCTAATAATTCAATTCCACCATTTGGTAACTGAGTGATGAGATCGATTTGAAATTGAAGCGACTCTAAACCGATAACAGGCTTATCTGACAGTGTGGCTTGTATCATCAGGTTGTTATCGATGCCATATTCTGAAGAGTAACCAAGTTGCTTAAACTGTTTCGCCTGGATAGTCAGCGCCGTTGCCCACGGTGGGGATTGAAGTAGATGGTCGGGTGCAATTTCAAGTTGGCGTGCAATTGTTTTTAGTTTCTGTTGCTGCTTTTTAGATAGTAACTCTTCACTAGTAATAGTGGTTGATGGGTAGCGAATGCCATGATCCTTTCTCGTATCCGTTTCTACGATAAGTCCATCACTCTGCTTTAAGTATTGGAGGATAAAACTAGGAAGAGGGTAGAGAGATGCGTTGCCCACATGGACAGAGCCAAGAATGATAAGCTCTTTATCTCCTTTAGTTGCAGACCAGTAAAGAGGTTCTGCATGAGCCAAAGCTGAAATAAAGAAACTAATCCCAAGTAAAAACGTACGAACTCTAGAAGCCTTAATCACGATTTATCATCCATTCAAATCTTATTTATTATCATGATTGTCGCTAGTCCACATTCAGGTTGTCAATTCTATTCTCCTACAAAGCGAATGCTTATCAGGTTAATGCTTCTAGATTGAATCCAATAACCACTTCTTACCTGGCATTTATCGGTTCATATCTCTCTAAGTGGGCACTTCTATGATCAAAAAAAGGAGCTCAACACATCTGCTGGCTCCTTTTGGTTAATCGAAATAATTACTTCTTTGCTTCATAATGACGGTATTCGTAAACTTGCCCCTTCTCGTTGAAGGCATACACCGAGTATTCATCTCGTTTATGTCCATACTCCATACCCGGAGAGCCCATCGGCATACCTGGAACGGCAAGCCCTTTGGCATTCTTTGGTGGGTTGTCTAAAAATGCTTGTATATCTTCAGCGGGTATATGCCCTTCAAATACATAGCCGTTAATTTCAGCGGTGTGGCAAGATGCAATTTCTGGTGTGATCCCTAACTTCTGTTTTACGGGATTCATGTTTTCATGCAGTTGCTCTTTGACGTTAAAACCTGCGTCTTTCATGTGCTGAGTCCACTCTGTACAACAACCACAGTAAGGGGATTTATGGTTAAGAACATCCGTAGCTAAAGCTTGGCCAGAGACAAAAGTGAGCGCGGTTAATGCGAGAATTTTACTATTCATAAAAAAACCTTATCGATTTGTGTCGTGAGTTTGTGGTTTGAACAGACGCAAGCGATTTGCGTTACTCACCACGGTAATTGAAGATAGCGCCATCGCTGCACCTGCAACGACAGGGCTAAGTAAGAAGCCAAAAAATGGATATAAAACACCAGCGGCGATTGGAATACCTAGCGAGTTATAGACAAAGGCACCAAATAAGTTCTGTTGCATATTTCGAACGGTAGCTTTAGACAGTTCAATGGCATTTAGTACTGCGATTGGGGATGAGTTTAGTAGCGTCATTTGTGCACTCTCTATGGCGACATCACTGCCACTTCCCATGGCAATTCCGACATCAGCTTGAGCTAAAGCGGGTGCATCATTGATACCATCACCGACCATAGCGACAATTCCGGTATTACGTTGTAGCTGTTCGATATGTTGAGCTTTCTCATCAGGCAAAATTTGCGCGATAACCTGGTCAAGGCCTAATTCATCAGCAATAGCTTTTGCGACGTGTTGGCTGTCTCCGGTGAGCATTACGGTGCGAATACCAGCTTGCTTTAATTGAGTAATGGCGAGTTTCGCATCGGATTTAATTGGATCTGAAATGGCGATAATGCCGCTGAGCTGGTTATCGATAATGACGACAACGGGCGTCCATGCAGACTTTTTACATTGAGAAATAGCATGCTTTGCTTCGGAAAGATCGGCGTTGAGCGTTTCGGCATGCTGAAGTGATGCGATGATAATATCCTTGCTATCGATTGTGGCTTGGATCCCTTTCCCACGCAGGTTGCTAAATTGGCTATGTACCAAAGGTTCTAAGTGCCGATCTTGAGCATATTGGCATACCGCTTTCGCTAATGGATGCTCTGAATGACGCTCGGCAGAGTAGGCGAGGGTGAGCAAATCATTATCTTCAATGTTGAACGAAAACAGTCGTTGGACGCTAGGTTTTCCTTGAGTTAACGTTCCTGTCTTATCAAACACCACCGTATTAATCTTACTGGCAGATTGTAGAACATTAGCATCTTTAATTAATATTCCTAGTTCTGCTGCTTTACCAACGCCGACGGTCACCGAAAGTGGTGTCGCGAGACCTAAAGCGCAAGGACAAGCAATGATTAGAACGGTTGTTGCGACGACTAACATGTAGCTCGCTTTAGGATCTGGGCCGACCCAAAACCAAATAAGCGCAGAGATCACCGCAATAACAACGACGACAGGAACAAACACGGCAGATATAGAGTCAGCAAGTTTGGCAATGGCTGGTTTACTGCTTTGTGCTTGACGTACCATTTGAATAATACGGGCGAGCATGGTATCGCTGCCAACGCCTGTCGCTTCCATCAGGAGGCTGCCATCCCCATTGATAGTACCCGCAGAGAGTGCATCACCAAGAGCTTTGACGGCTGGAACCGGTTCACCTGTCAGCATTGACTCATCAAGATAAGATTCACCATCGACCACTTTTCCATCGACGGGCACCTTTTCACCGGGTCTAATTCTTAACTGCATCCCAAGTTGGATCGCTTCCACTGCAATGCTCTGTTCTGAGCCATTATTAACCAGCGTTGCTTGCTGCGGTTGCAGGTTTATCAATGCTTGTAGAGATTGAGTGGTGCGAGCTTTTGCTTTTGCTTCAATATAGTGACCAAGTGAAATTAACCCGATGATCATTGCACTGGCTTCGAAATAAACATGACGAGAGGCGATTGGGAACCAATCTGGAATGAGCACGACAAATATGGAGTAGAGCCAAGCAGCACCAGTACCGAGCGCAACCAAGGTGTCCATTGTCGCGCGTTTATGTAAGACCGACTTCCAAGCATTGATGAAAAAGTGTTTCCCTGATGTGGCGAGTAACCATAAGCAGAGTAATCCAACCATCCCCCAAATCAGTTGATCGTGAGTCGTACGGATCATCATGTTGCCGCCTAGCACTCCCCAAAGCATCAGAGGTGCACCGAGTAGCAGCGCTGTGATCGCATTTTTGCGGTATATTTTCTGTTCTTCTTGTTGTTGCTCAAGCTGTTTTTGCTGCTGGGTTTCAGGAGAATGAACAAATTCAGCGTGATAGCCAGCCGCTTCTATCGCAGCAATTAAAGGTGTTTGAATCACCTCTTGTTCGGATACCGAGAAAACTAATGCGCTCTGCTCAGCGAGATTGATCTGAACGTGTGATACCGCTTCGACAGAGAGACAAGCTTTCTCGACTGAAGAGACACAACTTGCACAAGTTAAGCCTTGCAGTAATAAATGATAACTGTGATTGGATTGGGCCTTTGCTGGTGGCGCGTCTGAATGAGGTTCTGCTATTAAATCATCACTTGCTAATGGTGTTGGCTTGATGACTTTCTCAGCGATTGATTGCTCATCGGAGACAGTTTGCTTGTCTGAGGCATCTGGCTCAAGAAGAGGAGACGCTTGGTAACCTATAGATGCGACTAAGTCGGTAATCTGCTGCGAATTCAGGTCGGTCACTAACGTTAATTCGGTTGTCGTGACAGAGAAGACACCAATATGAGGGTGCTGCTCAAGGTGTTGACTGAGCTTCTTTACACAGCGGCCACAATTTAATCCCGATAGAGAGAATTGAACCTTATTCCCAGCATGGTAACCGAGTGATTCTACAGTATTGATAATATCGGTCAGCGGAAGTGGCGTGTCTACCTGAAGCATTGTCGGGCTGATATCAATGACAGTGCTTTCAGAGTGCACTACTAATGCTCGTTTGACTTTATTCGCGCACCCCATGCAATTTAATCCATGAAGCGGAAGGGTATAGTGGTTCATGAGACAACCTTAATGGTAAGACACACGATTAAGATAAACCTTACCTTAAGGGTAAGGTCAATGTTTGATGACAAAAAAAGAGATTGGTTAGAAAAACAGTCACAATGATGATGGAGGATAAGAAATTTAAAACAGCACGATCATTGTAGATTTGCTTTAGGGTGGTAAAATGTCGCCACTTTAAATCCTTGTACTCGTAGTGAGCTAACTGAAGTCTCGCTACCCATTTATTCCTAAGGAAATCAAATGACGGTTAAAACTCGTTTTGCTCCTAGCCCTACTGGCTATCTTCACGTTGGTGGTGCACGTACTGCATTGTACTCTTGGCTTTATGCTAAAAACCAAGGCGGTGAGTTCGTTTTACGTATCGAAGACACTGACTTAGAGCGTAACTCTCAAGAAGCGGTAGATGCGATCCTTGAAGGAATGCAGTGGATGGGTTTAGAGTGGAATGAAGGTCCTTACTTCCAATCTAAGCGTTTCGACCGTTACAACGAAGTCGTAGAACAGCTACTTGCAGAAGACAAAGCATACAAATGTTACGCTTCTAAAGAGTTGCTAGACGAAATTCGTGCAGAGCAAGAAGCAAACAAAGAGATGGCTCGCTACGATGCTAACCACCCTAAAATTGTTGCAGCAAATGCAGCAGCAACGGGCGATGAGCCATGTGTTATCCGTTTCCGTAACCCTAAAGAAGGTTCGGTTGTTTTTGATGATCAGATCCGTGGCTGCATTGAAATTGCAAACAGCCAGTTAGATGATCTTATTATTCGTCGTACAGACGGTGCTCCAACGTATAACTTCGTAGTGGTTGTTGATGATTGGGATATGGGTATTACTAACGTTGTTCGTGGTGAAGATCACATCAACAACACACCACGTCAAATCAACATTTACAACGCATTAGGCGCACCAGTTCCGACTTTTGCTCACTGTGCAATGATCCTTGGCGATGATGGTGCAAAACTGTCTAAACGCCACGGTGCTGTATCTGTTATGCAATACCGTGATGAAGGTTACTTGCCAAATGCACTAAATAACTACCTTGTTCGTTTAGGCTGGTCTCACGGTGACCAAGAAATTTTCTCTCAAGAAGAGATGATTAACTTATTTACTCTTGAAGCGGTAAGCAAATCAGCTTCAGCGTTCAATACTGATAAGTTGCTTTGGTTGAACAACCACTACATCAAAACGTCTGAACCTGAGTATGTTGCAAAATACCTGCAATGGCATTTAGATAATCTCAACATCAACACTGAAAACGGTCCTGCTATTACAGATGTGATCACGTTGGTGGGTGAGCGTTGTAATACATTGGTGGAATTAGCTGAACAATCTCGTTACTTCTACGAAGATTTCTCTGAGTTTGAAGCGGGCGCAGCGAAGAAACATCTACGCGGTGTGGCGAAAGGCCCACTAGAACTTGCTTTGGCAAAAGTGGAAGCGCTAGAAGACTTCACAACAGCAAACATCAAAGATGGTGTGATTGCAGCGGTATGTGAAGAGCTAGAAATCGGCATGGGTAAAATTGGTATGCCACTTCGCGTCGCCGTAACAGGTGGCGGTCAGTCGCCTTCTGTTGATGCGGTAATGGAACTTGTTGGTAAAGAGCGCGTGATTGCTCGTATCAAGATGGCTCTAGAGTTTATTGCTGAACGTGAAGCGAACGCTCAATAAGTTTAAGCAGTAACCAAAACATAAAAAGCCTCATAACTTATCGTTGTGAGGCTTTTTTTGATTGTTAGTTGGTCTTAAATCTTGGAGCGTTTTGAATCTTAGCTAACCGTTATTTCAAATCAATACTGTGCAGTCGGCCCATAAATTCAAGAATCTTCAAGTTATCTTTGTGTGCCACAAGTAGTGCTTTTTTCGTTTGTGTATAAGCGGCAAGTTTTCCATGCTTATTGATAGAGCATACTTTGGTGCGATAGCGGTATTTCCCGTCATCACATAACTCACGCCACTTTGCGATATAGCAAGCGTCACGATGATCTGGGTCTGACAGTGTCGGACTTGGTTTGTAGACAATGCTTGGCTCTAAATTATGAGGGAGACGAGTCATCAAGTAAGGATCTTTGAGTAATTTTCCCCAAAACTTCCCCCACATCTCTTTACCAAGCTCATTGCGCAATGCAATTGCTTTCTTTAATCCTTCTTTCTCACCTATTTTGATGAAACCAACAGAGCGGTGCATCACCGTATCATCAGGCGTATGAATATGAATTTTAAACGCGGTCTTGCTCTGTGAGATAAAGCGATGACCTGTACTGGTTTCTAGATTGCTTTTCTTCATAAGGCTTTATTGTTTACAGTTTTGTTAATTGTAAGAGGTAACGTCTAAAAGTAGAAGTATCAATTGAGTATAGGAAAGAAAAATTGAGAAGGTGATACAAGTTTGAGAATCGGCGAACGTTGAGTTATTACTCTTGGTGCATAAGAGGTTTTATGATTGTAACTCAACGTCCGTTTAAATCTAAATGTGTGTTAATGCTTTTTGAATATCAACGATGTATTGATGCCACCAAAAGCAAAACTTCAATGAGTATCATGCTAGTATCTCCCTATCAGCGATATGAATGTGAAATAGAACTCATTTGTTTTACTGAGTGTAGTGAAACCTACCACGATTAACTAATGAGGATGTAAGCGATGAGCAAGTTAAATGCTGAGCAGCGAAAAGCACGAGATGATGAGCGTTTTTCACAACGAGTGAATGAGCGCAGAGAGAAAGGTGAAGATGTTGTAGCGTATGCGCTTGGCAATAAGAAAGCAGTTAAATTTTTAACTAAGTCAGAGAAGAAAAATCTAAAAGAACGCCGAGCAATGATTCAAGAAGAATTAAAAATAAAAGAGCAACAAGAGCTTGAAAGAATTGAAGCCGCGTTTACGGAAGATAATGCAGAGTAGGTTGTTCATATTCTGATAACCAGCTTTCTTGGAAAACAGCAAGAAGTTTGGGGCTGTCGTTCCAACGCTAGATTTTAAACATTGCTTATGTAGTGACAAAAAACAAAAGGGCTAAGAAGTTCACTACTTCTTAGCCCTTTCTTTATATGGCGCTCCCGACAGGATTCGAACCTGTGACCTGCCCCTTAGGAGGGGGTCGATATTAGCACTAATAAATAGTATTTATTCAATATATTCAGTGCCTTATGATTGATTTACTTATTTATAGCATTTTAAAATAGCATTTTTGCTAGTTTAGTGAAATTAATAAATACAGATATTTGATGAAAGTTTGTGCGGTTGAAAGAGTGATAGAAAATTAGGGCTTTCAAAAGTGTAATGAGTTGATATGATTGGTTTCTCAGTGTCCCCTTAGTTCAGCTGGATAGAACACGAGCCTCCTAAGCCTGAGACACAGGTTCGAATCCTGTAGGGGACACCATTCTAGATTTTCCGCATAAAAAAACCTCCATGAGGAGGCTTTCTGGTTTTATTCGTTACCTTGTTTTTTCTTTGGCTTGGGCTTGAAAGTATCAGACTTCAGATAGTATTTGATTTCTAGCTTCTGCTTTTCGGTGTGATTGAAACCATTTCTTATTTCTACTGGTTGCGCATTACTTTTGACTAATCTGTTATCTTCAGACCACCATTGCTTTCGCGTTTTCTTTTGTAGGCATTCATCTTCATAGTAGTAATATTTCTTTTTATACATGTCGCTTATTGGCCTAGCACCTTCAATTGGTATGGCGTCAGATTCGCTGTAGACAGGGACAGTTTGTTCTATAGTGTAATAAACCCCTTTCTTGTGTCTATAACCTCGCTCAAAACGCGTAGGGTATCGTTTTTCCTTTGCTAACCATTGCTTCGCAGTCTTTATGCTTTCATCGTCTTTGAGTCGCGCAGGATCTTCTCTTAGAGCCTCTAGTTTATGAGTTAGTGCATCTGTGTTATTAAAACAAGTCATTAGTTATCCTTTTTATTTTGTTGACTTGCTGTCATTAACTCATGTTTATAAAGATCATTCCATACTAGGAAATAGATATTATTGATATTTTGGTGGGTTTAATATGAATTAACCTTTAATGGTTTAATTTGTTAACTTTATTAAGCAGGTCGCTTTGCAAAGCGACCTGCTTTACCTGCTTGCTTTGCAAGCAGAATTGAACGATGTATTCTTTGGTTTGCTTGTCTGGGGTGAAGTCTTATGATTTCTTTGAAGTAAGAAGGAAATGAGGGTTATTTGATACAATGAAGAAATTTATATTTGTAGGTATAAGTAATAAGTTAGTCTTCTTTCTAACCGTTGTCAAGTCTTTTGTTCGTGTAAGCTGCTGAATTATAAAGTATAATAGATAATATTCATTTGTCAGATATGGCGTTTAGTAACTGAAAATTGTGGCTGTATGTATAAGCATAGTAACCGACTATGCTTATCGTTTTCTGCGTTCCTTGTAAACTGATAAGCGTCGGTGGGGACTTCATCCCCAAACCCCTGATAACTTTTTTCTATTGTATTAACAATACAATAGAAAAAAGTTGCATGTATACTTAAAAGAATATTGTTTGTAAACTATTATCAATAAATACATGGTGTTATAATATTAGAAATAATAAAAATAACATTATGTCATCATATCAATTTGTACACCTTGAAATTTACAATGACAACCCGTTAAAGCCTGAAAAACCTTCTATGTATAGCATCGTCAGCGAAGCGATGCGAGAGGATGGTTTCTGCCCTCATGTTTACCAACCTCAAAAACCAGAAATACTCTATGGCTTAGATCCTCGCCAACTTCCTGACATTGCTATTGAGCGCTCAAAGAAGGCTAAGGATAAGAAGGGCAGAAAAGTACGCAAAGATGCGCCCTTGCTTCTGGCAGGTGTTATCAGCATTCCTGCGGAATCAGATATAGACTTTAAGAAATTTTTGTCTCTGTCACTTACGTTTTTAAAACGCACCTATGGCCAAAATTTGGCGTCTGTCGTTCTGCACCTTGATGAAGCCCACCCACACTTACATTTCTATGCAATACCGAGTCTTAAAGACGGTGGTTTCTCCATGGCTGAAATTCACCCTGGCATTAAAGCCAGAAGTGAATGTGTGGGAAAGGGCTACTCGAAGAAAGCGAATGCATATAAACAAGCAATGAGAGGTTATCAAGACATATTCTACGCTCAAGTTGGCTCAAAATTGGGAATGACAAGGCTTGGGCCTAGGGTTCAGCGTTTGACGCGCAAACAGTGGAAAGCACAACAAGCTCAAGCTCAGGCGCTATCTGCTAAACATTTCGACTTGACTAAACGACAGAGGAAAATTAACGCAGTACAAAAGTCTGTTGAGGCCGCAAAGAACGAGATCCAACAGCGTGAAACAAAACTGACACAGATTGAAAAATCAGCGTTCTTTCAAAATAAAGAAAAAATGAAAAACGACTACCTGAGAAAACGCCTTTCTAATAGCGAGAAAGAGTTAGCACACTTTGGCGAACATGCTGAAGATCTAGAAATCAAAAATTCTGCTTTCATAAAAGAGCTTAAAATCCTAAGAAAAGACAATGAAAGCTATCAACGACAGTTTGATGCTATGGCTTACAAACTTTCTCTCAAAGATGAATTTATTCTTAAACTAAAACAACAACGTAGAGATAATAATTATGAAAAAACAAATTCTACAGATACATCAAATTGTTACAGCTATTAAAGCGCTGTCACCTGCACCTGAACGGGGTTTTATCCGCCTTGTTTGGGCGATCATTGAGCACGCTGTAAGGCAATCTCAAAGAGGAAAGATGGAAGAAGCTAACATCGTCAATGATATCCGCGAGTTCATTGACCACTTGAACGATAAATATCCGCTCGAAGCTGATGAGTTTGAAGGTTATGAAAACTACTTTAAGCCTGAAGATCGCATCCGTTAATCAAAAAATTAGCCATTCTTTGTCTGAGTGGCTAATAATTCATCATATATCCATTACTGCTTTTTGAAACGGATAGGCGACAACAATTATGATAGACGTGTCGAAGCGTATCGGGGGATTGCGCACTTCTTTTTACTAACTATAAGAATTATAAGTAATGATTGATATGAGCTATACGAACCTCGTCGAAATCGAGGAGTTTCTTACACCTTCCAATGCCCACAACTGCATCAAAAATCTCGGTAACGATAACATTCGGTTCTTACTTGATGATCTTCAGCCACGCCTAGATATTGTCTTAAAACGTCTTGACCAGAGAGGGATACAGGTCGCTTTGACGGCTCCTACGAAGGCCAATAAAAAAGCTAAGTATGTAACGTATGAACGCTTTCGACATGGTTGGGAGATTGTAGACCTTTATTATGACAAGCCGAGCAATACGGATATCCAGTTCAGGAACCTTGATAGGTTTGAACGCCAGATCTTTAGCAAGCTTTCAAAGAACGAAGAACAGCAGGAGTTTGATTTTTAGTGTGCTAGCCTAGGTTGTTGGTCATAGATATGGCCTAGGCGATGACAAAATCGCAAGGTGATCACAAGGGGACGCTGATTATCTTAACGCATTTTTGCCCTATTTCTGCTGCTTCGAAGTGGTTTGCTCGATTTAAATCAAATTTTGGTTTGACAAGGGGCATGACTTTCATTCTTTTTGACATACTGTTATCAACTACTTCAAGTAAGACGCCATCATTGAGAGCTGCTTTGTACAGGGCATTGTTGGGCATGAGAATGGCTCAATTGCTTTTGATAGATATAGTAAGGATTTTGACAGACGTGCTACAGCCCTACATAGAGCTATTAGAGTGGAGTCTTGATGAGCTAGCGCAATTCTCCCTAAATAATGAAATTTAAGAATTGTTAAACAGGACTGACACTATTCATTGATTTTAATGATGCGAGCGCTGTATCATAATTAAAAATCAAAGCTTTAAGGCATATTTTGAACGTCCAAGAAAATGGTTGGGTAAGGTACTCAAACAGTAATACTGTCATAATATTTGTCCATGGATTATTTTCTAGTAGTAAAAAATGCTGGTTCAACGATAAGAATCAGCGCTACTGGCCTGACTTAATCGCAAGCGATCCTAGATTTAATGGAATTGATATATTTCTAGCCAACTTTTATACATCAATAGACTCAAATGATTATGGAGTTCAAAATTGCTCAGACGAAGTTTGGGATCACATTAGCCAAACCGACAAACACATGAGAAGTCCAGCTCTAAGTAAAAGTAATATCATTTTCGTTACTCACAGTACTGGTGGAATAATTGCAAGGTATATTTTAGAGTCAAAATCAGACAATTTTGTTGGAAAGAAAATTGGATTGGCATTATATGCATCTCCTTCTTTTGGCTCTCGGATGGCAACTCGCTTAGGTTGGATTGCAAAACGATTCAAAAACCAACTAGCTCAAGAATTAGCTTGGGGAAGTGCATTATTAGATGATCTTGATGGTAGATTTAAAGAGTTATTGCAATCATCTAAGCTTAATATTGTCGGTTTAGAGTGCTACGAAAATAAGTCTCCTTTTCATTTGACCTTGTTAAATCATTCAAAACACCGAGTTGTATCCAAGGAGTCAGCCGCACGCTACTTTGGTAAAGCTAAACTTATAGCAGGAACAGATCATTCATCTATCGTAAAGCCAGAAAATGAAGATAGTCAATCACACAAAGCACTCTGGGGCTTTATTGAAAGAAATGACTTCTGTAAAATAAAACTAACAAGTTCATCAGCAAAAACAGATGACTCCAAGGAAGATGTCCTTTTCGATCTATATAGCCCTAATCAAGAAAACTTCTACCTACATAGAGATGTAGATCAAATAGTCTTAAATAAATTTAGATTATCAGGGCTATGGGTTTGTGGCCCATCTGGTGTTGGAAAAACTGCTATTATTCAAAGGTTGTTATTCAAAAACGGAGTTGACTTTCAATATGTTTCTTTAGGTACTTCTATAAATGAAAATATTCAACAAATGTTTACAAGTATTGCTTACGATCTAGATGAAAATGTCATAATAAATGACTCCGAACGAATATCTGTAATTTTAAATAATATCGAGTTGATAATACGAGATAAATGTAAATCTGATGGTTTTGTTTTATTCATTGAAGAAATACCAATCAGTGATCATTGTGCGTTTAAAGAATTTTCACAATGTATCTACTCTATATTGGTAAAATTAAAAGAAATTAAAAATTTCAAACTGGTATTATCTTCTATATTTGAGCCTGATTCTCTAGTTGGAACGGAGTTTGAAAAGATATCGGACAACTTTAGTATATTCTCTCTTGGTTACTGGGATAAAGAAGAGCTAATTGAATTGGACAAAATAATAAACAGACACTTGCATATTGATAACCTACCTAATGTTGATATTGAACTTATAGAAGGTTCACCTAGGAAGTTAAAAAGCCACTATCGAGAGTCATTAGACATTTTAAAGGCTAGAGCATGACTAAAACATTAATATCAGAAACAATAATCCCTAGAGAATTATATATAGAACGAGATGCAGATAGACAGATTGAACAAATAGTCAATGATATGGGGAGACCTGGATACATACTAGTATCTAGACAAATGGGTAAAACAAATTTATTAATCCATACAAAAAGAAAACTTGAAACTGAGAATGATATTTTTGCTTATATAGATCTATCTAATCGTTTTAATACAGCAAGGGAGTGTTTTAGAAGTATAATAGACACAATCATTGAATCTAATTATGAGAAATTGGAAGATATAGAAGAAGAAATAGAAAACAGAAGAAACAACAGAAAAATACCATCACATAAAGAACATGGATTTGAAATAAGAAAGATATTAAAAAAACTTTCTGGAAAAATAATTATCAACCTCGATGAGATTGATTCCCTCACTTCAGCAGATTACTCTGATAAAATATTCGCACATATTAGAAGTGTATATTTCGAACGAGTAAACTTCCCAGAGTTAAAGCGTTTAACATATATAATATCTGGTGTTGCCGAACCAAGTGAGATAATCAAAGATAAATCTATATCACCATTTAATATCGGTCAGAAAATATTCTTAAACGATTTTAGCCTTAATGAGTTTCGTTTGTTTGTCGAGAAGTCAAAATTAGAACTGAACAATATTATCATCGAGCGTATTTATTATTGGATTCAGGGGAATCCTAGAATGTCATGGGAAGTTTTATCTACTATAGAAGACAAGGTAGAAGCTGGTATAAATATTGATGTTGATTCAATTAACTCTGTAATAAAAGACCTATATCTTTCAAATTTTGATCGACCACCAATAGATCATATAAGAGTTCTTGTATCTGCTGATAAAGATTTACAAAGTGGTCTATTTTCAATGCACTATAATAAACCAGTATCCGATCACACAAGGTCTAAGTTATATTTAGCGGGCATTGCTGCTCCATCTGAAGCTAACGAACCTGTAGCATTTAAAAATAGAGTAGTTGAAGCAAGTCTATCTGAAGCCTGGTTAAGTAGTCTAAGTATAAATAGTTCTGCATCTATTGAGTCAACAGTAGACCTATTCAATAATAAAGAGTATATAGCCGCTGAAAAGCAGTTTCTGACATTAATTGAGTCAGAAATCAGCGATGAAAAGTTGGACTTTATTCGTTACAAGCTAGCTGCTTGTACGCTATTTAATGCTAAATATACTGATACTATTAAGTATTGCAAGTTATTAAAAGATGTAGAAAAAACAGATCAAAGAGAAGTTTCTTGGATGCTTGGGTTTAGTTTTTTTAAAACAAACGCTATAGAGCCAGCTATCGAAGAACTATCAACTTTAGTGAAAGGCGATGAGCTAGATTTATTGAAATATCGAGCAACAGTAGATTATTGTCTAGTTCTGTTAAAATCTAATAATAATCATACCGATGAAATAATACGACTTTGTAAATCAATAATTCAGGAATTATCTATATCAGTTGAAAACGAACCTTCAATAGATATAAAGAATTCAATTATGGAAGTATTATATATTGCAAGTATGATTCTTAAAGAACTAGATAATATAAGTTCTGAACATCATATAGATAGTGCATGTCAGTATGCTGTTGGACTGGATGTTATAGTTCCTTCTATTATGCGATATGAAAAAGATGAAGACTGTGATTTATTTTGGGACTCTATATTCAGAAAGATTAATGAGAGTGAAAAAATTCACACTTCCAATAAAAATTCCAACCCATACCTGTTGAAAGACACTCATATTAAGTTTTTTATAAACCTATCTCAAAGTCTTGATGATGACAGATTTTTAGAATATCTAAAATGTATACAAAAAATAATTGAACAATCAGAATCGATAAATATTGACTTTTTCCACAACTTAATCATGTGTCTTGTACTTGATTTACAAAGTGAGTCTAAAAAGGAAAGGTGGATATCTACGTTAAATTTTATTAAATCATTAGATAGAGAAATTATAGACCCTGAATTTGAATTTTTGTGTAATAAGTTTTCTACATATTTGGAACCACAGAATGAAGAAGCAAGATCTTTATACTTTCAAGGTATTCAAAATTATAGCTCGACACCCGAAATAATCGATGCTGAAATTTTTGAACGTGAAATAACAAGACTATATGATGAAGATAAAGATGAACAAGCAATCTCACTATCAGACTTGGTTCATAGCCTAGATGTTCTCTCATCAACCTCAACTAAGATCATTCTTATAAGAATAATGTATATTAGAATGATTCGTTCAAAAATTACTGATAAAAAGGTATCACTAGCTAAAGAACTCGATAACCTACTAGATAAAATAACCGTTGAGAACGTTGCTCATACTAGGCTTAGTATGAAAGAAATAGAAAATATACGAAAAAACGTTAAAGGTGTCATAATTAAAAACACACCTATTAAACAGGTGATTCATGAACGAAAATATAAAAGAAATGAGTTAATTTCTGTTCTATATATTGAAAATGATACTACCGAAATTGGTAAGTACAAAAAATTCATAAGCGACTTACAAAATGGCAAATGCCGTATCATTTAGTGATATTTTAAGTCGTTAGATGGGTTCTGTCGCAAATATAGTGAAAGACGCGGCAGACCTATCCTCCAGATACAATTATTCTGCAAGTGCGTAGAATCGTTCAAAGGCAGTGTCACCTTCAATGTCTATTTGATCTCGTTTCAATATCGTCTACAACTCTCGACCATGTAAACTCGTTGATGCGCTATCAACAGGTTTCCACCCGATTGTTTGTTTAATTTTTTTGCTTCACCCAGTGGTGATCTGCACCATACAGGATACTGAACTAAACGACTTTCCATACTTATAGTTATTCGTGAATTGCTAATATTCAATTTCCCGAAATACGTATCTGTTCAAAAATGAGTTTGGTCTTTTTCACTTACCTTGTGATCACTTATCATTATGATAACTCAGTGAGATCCAACCACTCTTCAACATCATCGTTTGGTTTTTTGTCATTCAGCTCACGGAGCTTAATGACAAAGCTATTCCACTGCTCAAACCGTATTTTATTGTTGTCATAGATGACCTTTCCGCTAGCAAAAGCACCAAACTTTTGTCTTACTGGTAGCGGCATATCATCGACAAAAAAGGTGACTAGCTCATTTGGTTGAGGTGGGTTGTCTTGTTTCGCTTGCTCCTCAAAAATAACAGAATCATTTTGAACACTCGATGTCACTTGGCGAACCTTCTTTTTGTCAGTCTTGACGTAAAAGTTATTTGTCGTTTCGATGCTATCACCAATCTGCTCTGCTGCAATTTGTAGTGTTGATGCTTTAGCAAGTCGTGAAGCGTAGGTGTGTCGAAATGTATAAGCGCGGGAGTTTCTATGAAGTTGAAAGTGATGCTTTATTGCTTTCCAAGGTTCTCTCGTGCATGTATCCGCGATATGTCCCGTACTTGATCCTTTGTGAGATGGAAACATATGACGATGCTTGTTTTCGAAATACTCATCAGATGCTAGATATTTCTCTACGTTTTGCCAGTAGATGTTTGAGTCGACGGTGATCGTTCGACTTTTGCCCGTTTTTAAGCTGATACTCGCAGGAATTAAGATCTCCCTGTTCTTTCTATCGAAGTTTTCGCTAAAATTTCGATAGGCTTCTGAATTGCGAACTCCGCCAACAATCATCGTTGCAAGGACAAGCTTAGAAGCCATTGAGCATTTTACAATGTCACTAAATAAGTAAGTTAAGCTCTCTTCAATAGATAGGTTTTCGAAAATCAGTATATCTTTTTGTTTATTTTGATTGTTTCTAAATCGTGAAATTTGCCCGTCTAACGGATTTGTTGCGACATAACCAGCTCGCACCCATAAGTTAAACATTGCATTGATTTGAGTAAACGACTTCCGATTTGTATCAATGCTTCTCGTCTTTTCTTCACTCTTCACTGAGTCGATTGTCGGTTGTGACCAGTGTTTTTCAAGAATGTTGAGCCAGCCTAGGTTTAGCTCTCTAATTTTAAAGAGTGATAGCGGGGTAATGTCCCGTTTGATCGCTTTTAATGTTTTATTTGAAATAGCTTTTTTTTCATTTCTTTTATTTGGGTATTCAAGCCGATCTTTTGCGTACTGATCATGTAAATATTCTTCAATTGTCCACTCTCGATAATGCGCTTTTTCAGGTTCAACAAAAGCAAGCTCCTTGGCTTGCTGTTTGAATATGGTACGAGCCATTGCCGTTGTCAGGTGGCCTGTTGGCGGTTTTATGTGAGTGTTGTTATTAGGCTCTATCCAACGCCCGAGTTTGCGCATAGCGCGTTGGTCTTGCTTTATGTAGAAAGTTTTTGATTTTTTGCCAAGCCGCAACACTAAGCTGAACTTACGAACGTGGTTTGTTAAGTCATACAGATCGATAGATTTGTCTTTTATGAAAGGCAGCTTCTGAATCAAATTATCTTGAAAGTGAAACGAGGTCTTTTTTGTTTCGTGTCGTTGGCTCGGGCTTTTTACGTAACGTTCAAGCTGAAATTCTTCTTTCAGAATGCCTTGTGATCTTGCCATCAGTTGCTTCTCTTTCTTGACCTAAAAATCATCGAATTAGAAATATAGCATTTTTTATAGCATTTTTAATAGGTGAATTAGTATTAATTGCAGTAAATGATAATTATTGTTAACTGATTGAATTTTCTATTTAAGGTGTTGTTTTTAAACTAGAAGTGGTTGAATTTTATTAATGGTTATAAATAATTGAGAGCTTTGAAAAGGCTATGGCAGCCCCTTAGGAGGGGGCCGCGCTATCCAGCTGTGCCACGGGAGCATGGTGCTTATCATACTCAATAAAATGAATAAGTTAAGCACTCGTTCTGATTTTTATAGCTGTTTGTTCATAACATCACCAATTTGGATACTTCCAGCAAGGTTGGGCTGATCGACGGCGAGCTCCGCTTCATTTTCATACACACGAGATACCGTTAGTGTAATGTCACTCTTCGATACTTTATTTCGAGGCAGGCCATGTTGATCGATAAAAGAGCCAGTGTGCCAAAGGGTGAGTTTGTCGCCTACTTGAACCCCATGTAAACGACCTAAGTCCATCGTGATGGTGTTGCCAAACACAGCCACAACTTCTGGTAAGGTGATTTTACATGACACTTCAGATTCCAAATCTAGCATGATATTTCGGCTGACTCTAAGGAGCATTTCGCCGTAGGTGGATGCCCAGAAACGAGCGCTACGAGTATCGACTTGGCTGGTTTTAGCAAAAGGCCATTTCGCTACTTCACGGTAGTTTCGGTTGTAGACTTCATTACCTGTTTTACCGTCATAAATGTGCATTTCGAGAGCAAATTGGCGGTTGATAATATCATCACGCAATAGTTTAGATTCAATTGTTGCCGTTAAATCAGTAATGACACCACCAATAATATATTGGGCACCTGTATCTTGGGCGATCATTTTTAGCATTTCAGGTCGCTTAGCATCTATTTCATAATCGGTGGTTCCGACAGATATAAAGCTTCGAGATTCCTGATCAAGCTGCCTGTTAACTACGTGGCTAAAATCGTCGCCAACTCGGTAAATTTGTCCCATAACCGCTTGTTGAGGTGACGCTACGTCAATATTTCCGACTAAGAATGTCTTCTTATATTGATTGGACTGGCAACCATTTGCCGAAGGGTAGATATCAATTCTTGCTTTTACCACCATTTGATTGCCACGAGAACGTTGAGATTCAATCAGAATGTAGCGAACTTCGTGGTTGGTGAACTGATACTCCTTTCTACTTTCTTCCAGGAATGGTCTTAGAGCACTGATACTGCCGATATTTGCCCCAGAAAAGTTGACGGCTTGATAAACAGCATCTTCCAAAGCATGGACTCTTGCCACCTCATCAGACGAAACAATAGTGGCAACACCTGTAACTTCATACCAAGAGGCATTGACACTAAAAGAGGCTAGTAGTGCTAATGTTGTTGATATTATAAGAGAAAATAGTTTTTTCATTCGATTATTACCAGTTGGGTATAAATATTGCTTTAGGTTTCTGTAGCTGATTTCGGTGCTGCTTTTCTTAATTCGACAATTTATGAAAAGCAAAGAACGTTCCAATATTGTAATTCATTAAGAGAGAGTAATGTATACAAAGAGATATTGGGCAAAGCACTAGCATTTATCTGGAGAGTAAGAGAATGAAAAAGTGGCTTATAATGGCAACTGTGATGTTATTGACGTCATGTGCCTATTCACCGATATATAATGGTAAAGAACCGTATTCGGGTAGTCAGTTCATGCTGATGGATACCCCCCGACATACTATGGATTTCTTCGTCGAGAGTATGACTGAAGAGCTAATGATATCAAACACAAGCGTGTCTGCGCGTACACCTATAGCAGTGACCTCTTTTGTTGATCTGCAAAGTATGGATGCGACAAACTGGCTTGGCAACTCAGTGTCTGAAGGCTTTATCCATCAATTGCAACGCCGCGGTTTTAAGGTCGTTGACTTTAAAGCGACAGGGTCGATTCAAGTGACCCAACAGGGTGACTTTGCTTTGAGCCGAGATTGGAAAGATCTCGCGCAAGAGCAAGATATCCAATACATTTTGACCGGAACAATGTTACGCCAAGAGGGTGGTGTTTTGGTCAATGCCCGAGTCGTGGGTATGCAAACTAGAATTGTTGTGGCTACGGCACAAGGTTTCCTTCCTGCGGACAGAATTGGCCGTGATTTAGATACACTGAATAGTATTAGAACTCAGGATGGCGTTATTATCCGCTCTGATCCAAGAATGAAGCAGCCTTATACTGTTATTCTTCGTCCATAGGTATTGGTTATGAAAAAAGTTATATCTCTAATATTTGTTTTGATCCTCGTGGGTTGTCAGCCATTGCAAACAATGCGTGAAGATGAAGTTCTTGTCGCGGTCGGTTATGCCAGCATTAGCGAGCAAAGCGGTAGAACGGAAGAAGAGAGACGAGTAAGAGCAATGAGAGCGTCAAAACTGGATGCTTACCGTGAGCTTGCTGAACAAGTCTACGGCATGCGAGTCAGTGGGCGTGCAGAGCTACAAGACCAACGCTTAGGTACAGAAGCAACATCAGGTGCCGTTGATGGTGTCATTCGAGGTGCTGAAGTGTTGAGAAGTTATCCGGTAGGCGATAGTTATGTGACTGAGCTGAAACTTGATATTCGTAAAATGGATAAGCTACGTGATTATGGTGAAGTACAACAAGTACCAGATAACCGTAGACAAACTCTGTTTTAGAAATATAAATAGATAGATGAACCAAAGTATGGTTCCAGTTTGAATCAGTCAACCAGTAGCAATATAGGCTAGTTTACGTTTTTCTCCAGAGAACCAATTAGCCATATAACGGTTATGTCCGATTTATGTGAAACTGTACAGACGGCAAAAAGCGGCTATCAAAGCCGCTTTTTTATGTTCTTATTTTAATGCTCTAGCATTGCTGATGAGCTTTTGCGTCTGGTATTTAGTTTTGAATTATTCAGCTTTGAACGATTATACTTTAGACGCTTAAGTAGTCGCTTATGCTTTAATGTTGGTGCCTAGGGTGGAAACCGAGTTTGTTTGGCCTCCTGCATTATAGGTCATACCAACTTTGCCTTGGCTTTGCTGCATCAAGTTATTCAGTTTATTGAAACTTAATTGTGCTCTTTGTAGGGCTTCACCATTCGCACTATTCGCTTGTTGACAATCATGAATAATAGATTGAATAAGAGAGACCATTTCAGCAAGTGCTGGGTCTTCTTTAAGCTCTGCAACATTGGTGTGTGATGCAATTCGTTGATCAGTCTGTCTTAGCTGACTAATTAGAGTCACTTTTTCTTTTGCGATGCGTTCAATATCAACGGATACACGGCTAGTGATCGCAATTTTTTCAAGATCAAGATGTTCAGACAGGTCCTGAGCATTCTTGAGTTGATAATTGACTAGATCAGTTAAAGTCGCCATCGTTTATTATCAGCCTCGATTAGGCTTCAAGCCCTGAAAATTCATTTTCAAATTTCATCATGTTATCAGCCAGTTTTTCTGGATCTACGCTGTAAGATCCATTAGAAATAGCTTCTTTAATTGCTGCTACCTTAGCACTATCAAAACTCGGTTGAGATGCCATTTGTTGGTGAAGTTGACCAATCGCTTTGCCTTGCTGGCTTAGCGATACTTCGTCTTGTTTACCCGTTGCTTTAGGTGCAGATTCCGAGCGACTTGATGCATTCGATTCTGCGCGTGCAGAACTACGATTTGTCGTCGTCATGGGTTGCCCGGAACGTATGTTATCAATACCTGCCATATAAGAGCCTTACTTACGAATTTAGAAACCTGTACAGTCAATATCGACGTCAGGAAGGAATACTTTAGCCTTTTTTTAGTGATTATTTAATCATCATATCTTAAATAGAATAATTTAATTGCTTTTTTATTGAACGACAACGAGTTAAATAGCAAACAAATTGCACTTTAAGCATAAAAATAAAGCTTTTAGAGATTAAAAATAGATAGTGACTTCAGCAATCCCTGTCACTTGCCCATCAATTATACGCTTAGATGTATCATTTTTCACCCGGACCTGATCACCCGTTGACCCGTCCTGAAGAGAGGTTCCTTTAGTTGTGATAGTCATTCCAGATTTGACGGCTCTTATTACCACTTTTTCATTTCGACACACAATGCAGACATCGCCACGCTCAACAACCTCTCCTGGGCGAATACTTTTTTTCAATTTTGCGCCAATAACAAGCTTAGGATCCGAAAACCCTTGGCGTCTAAAGCGGTGCAGTTCTATCATGCCCATAGTGAGATCGCTTTGGCTGATCAAGTCCCCACGAGAGAGTGATCGGGTCGCGGTGACGAGCGGAACGGAAATGGATAAACGAACAGGCACATATATTTGCCAGTTATCTGCTTCGCATTGCACAAGAACATTGATGTTACTGGTAGAATTGCTAGAATTTGAGGCACTAGTTTTGAGCGGTTGAGGGCAATCACTCGCCTTCACTCGAGAATCAATATTTGCCGCTTGTACTGATAGTTCCCCCCCTGGTGGTTGCTGAATTGTATCGAAAATGTGATTTTCAGCAGCTTTCTGGATCAATTCAATTTGTTGTTCTGTAGCCGCGTGGGAGAAAAAACTAAACAAAACGAATAAAATGCCGATAGACTTAACAAAAGTTTTATAGAAAGCTCTACACTTAGTGATGGAAAATGGATCTAAATTATTCATATAATATGCCATTCTGTTTCTCTGTTCTTCACGTAGACGATAATAGACTATCATTTTTGAGATAAAAAGTTTGAGATGGAGATGAGCTTATGACGGGTGTTCTTGATTCAGTGAATCAGCGTACGCAACTTGTTGGTCAAAACCGATTGGAACTTTTAACGTTTCGTCTAATGGGACGACAACGTTACGGTATCAATGTATTTAAAGTAAAAGAAGTACTTCAATGCCCTAAGCTTACTTCAATGCCAAACTTGCATCCGCTGGTTAAAGGCTTGGCACATATTCGCGGTCAAACTATTTCCGTGATTGACTTGAGTGCCGCAATAGGTGGTCGTCCTACAACAGATATAGATAAGTGCTTTGTTGTTATTTCTGAGTTCAACCGTACTATTCAAGGTTTCCTTGTGAGTTCTGTCGAGCGAATTATTAATATGCACTGGGAATCTATCTTGCCACCGCCAGACGGAGCGGGCAAAGCCAATTACCTAACCGCTGTGACAAATATTGATAATGAGTTGGTAGAAATTTTAGATGTAGAAAAAATCTTAATGGAGATTTCACCTGCTGATGAGACGATGGATACCGACCTTGTTGAAGAGATTGCTCAAGTTGAACAAGAAAAAGTTCGCCGAATCTTAATTGCCGATGACTCAACGGTTGCTCGTAAACAAGTGCAAAGAGCGATTGAAGGGATAGGGTTTGAAGTTATATCGGTTAAAGATGGTAAAGAAGCTTATGAAAAGCTGATTGAAATGGCTGAAGAAGGTAGTATATACGAGCAAATATCGTTAGTTATCTCGGATATAGAAATGCCAGAAATGGACGGCTACACGCTAACGGCAGAGATTAGACGAAATCCGCATTTAAAAGATTTATACGTCATACTTCACTCTTCACTTAGTGGCGTATTTAACCAAGCAATGGTTGAAAGGGTGGGTGCAAACTCATTTATAGCGAAATTTAACCCGGATGAGCTTGGTACAGCAGTGAAAACTGCATTAACTAATTAAAAGAGACATTAATGACTGCAATAACTATAAGTGATCAAGAATATCGTGATTTTAGTCGTTTTTTAGAATCCCAGTGCGGTATTGTGCTTGGAGATAGCAAGCAATACCTAGTTAGAAGCCGTTTAAGTCCATTGGTGACTAAGTTTAAACTCGACTCTCTTTCTACTCTTCTAAGGGATGTTGTTAGCGGAAGAAATCGTGAATTGCGAGTTGCCGCTGTTGATGCGATGACGACAAATGAAACACTTTGGTTTCGTGATACTTATCCGTTTGCTGTTTTAGCTGACAAGTTATTACCGGAAATGGCAGCAAATAAACGCCCAATTAAGATTTGGTCTGCGGCGAGCTCTTCGGGCCAAGAACCTTACTCGATGGGGATGACGATCTTAGAGACTCAAGCTCGCAAGCCGGGAATGATACCTAATGTGTCGATTACTGCCACTGACATCTCTGCAAGCATGCTTGATATGTGTCGTGCGGGTGTTTATGACAATCTAGCTTTAGGTCGTGGTTTATCTCCAGAACGTCGCCGTACCTTTTTTGAGGACGCTGGTGATGGTCGAATGAAAATCAAAGACAATGTGAAGCGTCTGGTTAACTTTCGTCCTCAAAACTTGATGGACAGTTATGCATTAATTGGTAAATTTGACATTATCTTCTGCCGTAATGTTCTTATTTACTTCTCACCAGAGATGAAGTCGCAAGTACTTAACCAGATGGCAAATAGCCTTAATCCTGGTGGTTACCTGCTTTTAGGTGCTTCAGAGTCTTTGACTGGTTTAACAGATAAGTTTGAAATGGTTCGATGCAACCCTGGCATTATTTATAAACTGAAGTAGTCGACTCTGGCGTACACAATAAGAGGCCTAGCACTGTTGCTAGGCTTTTTTTTCGTCTGGACAAATTCATCCCTTCTATACTCAAGCAATGCCTTTTTTCAATGATGATTACTAAAGTGGGCTCACATCTTAATTAAAGTCAAGATGGCTCATTTATTGCTAGATATTTATCAGTAGTGAAGATGAAATGTAGATTAGTAGTATTGATTTAAAAGTTGGTACGTTAATTGCTTTTATTTAACTATACGGTCAGTTCTTTAAGTTGAGGTAAACATGGCTATTTCTTTTGACAAAGCATTAGGTATCCACCAATACACGGTTGGTGTACGTGAGCGCAACGCTGAGGTTATATCAACCAATATCGCGCAAGCAAACACACCTGGCTTTAAAGCAAAAGGAATGGACTTTCAGAAAGCATTGCAAGCGGCAAGTTCAGGGGCAAGCATTGGTCTTAGCGAAACTGACGGTCGGCATATTTCTGCCTCTACAACAGTGACTGGGGAAAAACTGTATCGAGTTCCTACTCAGCCTGATACTGGAGATGGCAACACAGTCGATGTTGATTTAGAGCGTAACTTGTTTATGCAAAATCAAATTAGACACCAAGCCTCTCTTGACTTCTTAGGAAGTAAATTCAAGAACTTAACTAAAGCACTTAAAGGGGAATAATTAGATGAGCTTATTTAATGTATTCAATGTAACAGGTTCAGCCATGAGTGCGGAATCAGTTCGTCTTAATACAACCTCTAGTAACTTAGCGAACGCGGACAGCGTAAGTAGTTCTGTTAAAGACACTTACAAAGCTCGCCACGCGGTGTTTGGTGCGGAATTAAGTAAAGCGCGTTATAACCGTGACCATAACGTGCCAGTGAAAGTATTAGGTATTGTAGAAAGTGATAAACCACTCAATGCAGAATATAACCCGGATCACCCATTAGCGAATGACGAAGGTTTTATTTACAAACCGAACGTTAACGTGATGGAAGAAATGGCAAACATGATATCAGCTTCTCGTGCGTACCAAACGAACGTACAAGTAGCGGATTCAAGTAAACAGATGCTGCTGCGTACGCTGCAGATGGGTCAATAAGGTTCAGGGGGTAGCGTATGGCCGGAATAAATAATATTGGTCAACAAAGCGGCTTGTCCTATGTTGATCAGCTAAAAAGCCTTCAAGAGAATACCAAGAAGCCAGATGAGACAACGGGGAAACAAGATCTTAAACAAGAAGATTTTCTATCTCTGCTCACCAAGCAACTTGCTCAACAAGATCCTTTTAAGCCGGTTAGCAATGACCAAATGATTGCGCAAATGGCTTCATTTGCGACGGTTGATGGCATTGGAAAAATGAATACACAGTTTGAAAGCTTGAATTCATCAATGACATCTAACCAAGCACTACAGGCGTCTTCATTAGTAGGGCGTGATGTACTTGTTCCAGGTGCTGCGGGTATTAAGCAGGCAGAAGGCGGAATGGCGGCGATGGTTAAACTCCCTCAAGCAGTGGACAATTTATTTGTACGCGTTGAGAACGAGATGGGCCAATTAATTCGTACGTTAGACGTTGGAGCTAAGACTGCTGGCGATACTCGTGTTGAATGGGACGGAAAAGATGAAAACGGTAATCCATTGCCAGCTGGCAAATATAACGTGAAAGCGGCAGGTTTGTTAGATGGGGAGAGTGCTGAATTCGGCGTATCAACGTATGCGAACGTGAACAGTGTTCTTCTTGGTAAAGGTGATGGTAACGTACTGCTCAATCTGGCTGGATTTCCTTCGCCAGTTCGACTTGCTGAAGTACTAGAAGTTGGCAAAGCGTAACGCTTTATAGAGTTATAACGCTAGCTAGATTAGGAGATTTTTGGAATGTCATATATTTCGTTAAGCGGTTTATCCGCAGCTCAGTTAGATCTGAACACAACCAGTAACAACATTGCCAACGCAAACTCATTCGGCTTTAAAGAGTCTCGTGCGGAGTTCGGCGATGTTTATTCGAATTCACTGTTTACGAATTCTAAAACAGTCACGGGCGGTGGTGCTCAAGCGAACAAAGTAGCTCAACAATTCCATGAAGGTTCAAGTATTTATACGAATAACCCAATGGACTTACGAATCAGCGGTACAGGTTTCTTTGCAGTAGCAAAAGAGCGACTAGAACCAACGACGAATGAGCTTACTCGTAATGGCGCTTTCCACCTAAATAAAGATAACTACATGGTTACCTCTAATGAAGAGTATCTTTTAGGCTATACCGTAAACCCTGATACTGATGAAGTGACGTCTTACGAGCCGAAACCATTAAACATTCCTGCAGAATTTGGTAAGCCAAAGCAAACTGAGAATATTGATGTAGGTGTTAACTTACCTGCAAATGGCGATTTGAAAGATCCGGCAGCATTTGATTTCAATGACCCTGATTCTTACAACCGTTCTACATCTTCAACGATTTACGACTCTATGGGTCAATCGTACAAGATGACGACGTATTACCTTAAAGATCAAACTCAGCCAAATACTTGGAACTCTTACTACACAGTAACGGACGACCTAGGCGAGAAACCAGTCAACATTACTGGCGGTGATGCTACTAATGCTACGGGGCATATTGGCCACACAATGAAGTTCAATAATGATGGTACTTTAGCCTCATTAAATAGTGGACTTCCTATGGTGTCTGAAGCGCTCGGAGCTGGTGCAAACCCTATTAATTTGAATGGTGCTGATGTTACTCAAACTCTTAATTTCGGTTTAGATCAAGCGACCCAATTTGCCGCTCCATTTGAAGTCACCAAGTTTGATGAAGATGGTGCAACAACGGGTTTCTTGAGCAAAATTGACTTTGATGAACGTGGTAGCATTTTAGGGACTTACTCAAATGGTGAATCTGTCACATTAGGCCGTGTTGGTTTAGTGCGAGTGCCAAATGAGCAAGGTCTTGATAAAAAAGGTGGAACCCAGTGGGATTCAACTCAACTTTCAGGTGCTAAAATCTGGGGTGAATCAAACAAAGGTTCGTACGGTAGCGTGAGTAGCGGCACATTGGAGCAATCCAATATCGATATGACTCAAGAGCTTGTTGACCTGATTTCAGCTCAGCGTAACTTCCAAGCAAACTCTCGTTCGCTTGAAGTGCATAACCAACTGCAGCAAAATATCCTACAAATCCGTTAATTCTAGTGTTAACAATCATTGGTACAATATCAAACTGGGTGGCAAACTCAGTTTGATATTCTTTGCCTCTTTACGGCAATACTCTCTTCAATATTTTCCTTTCAAACAACGCGCTCCTTTAATTAACTGAATTAAAAGGTTTTTTTATATTGGCATATAAATTGCTTTTCAATAGTCAGACGATGATTTTTTGGAGCAAATTATGGATCGCGCACTGTTTCTTGCCATGAGTGGCGCTAAGCAAAACATGCAAGCATTGCAGCTTAGAGCAAACAACTTAGCTAACGTAAGTACCCCGGGTTTTCGAGCGGATTTAGCTCAAGCTCGTTCAATGCAAGCGTATGGTGAAGGTTTGCCGACTCGTGTATTTAGCATGACAGAACGCCCTGGACATAATTTCTCCCAAGGAAGCGTGATAACGACTGGCCGAGACCTTGATGTAACTATTGAAGGTGAAGGCTGGATTTCCGTTATAGATAAGACGGGAAAAGAGGGCTTAACTCGTAACGGTAATTTAAAAATTGATCAAAACGGTCTGTTACTTAATGGTAATGGTCACCTTGTTTTAGGTGATACAGGCGCTCCGATATCTCTTCCGATTCCATTGAGTAAAGTTGAAATTGGACGCGATGGCACTATTTCCGTTCTTCCACAAGGCGCTCCAGCTACTGAGATGGAACAAATTGATCGCATCAAATTGACTCGTTCAAACCCACAAACATTGTTTAAAGACTCAAATGGTTTATTCCGTTTGAAAGATCCAAATCTGGCGTACGAAGCTGATGCTGGTGTTCACATTCTAACCGGTGCGATTGAAGGTAGTAATGTAAACGCAGTAGGCGAAATGACCAGTCTAATTGACCTTCAACGTCAATTTGAAATGCAAGTCAAAATGATGAGCACAGCAGAAGAGATGGACAAGTCGTCCGATTCACTGCTTCGTATGAGCTAATAGATTTAAGGGGATTGTCATGCATCCAGCATTATGGGTAAGTAAAACAGGTTTAGATGCTCAACAAACGAATATCTCAACCATTTCAAATAACTTGGCGAATGCCTCGACCATTGGCTTTAAAAAGAGCCGCCCAGTGTTTGAAGATTTGTTCTATCAAAATATTAACCAACCTGGTGGTCAGTCATCACAAAATACCGAGCTTCCTAGCGGTTTAATGCTTGGTGCTGGTGCGAAAGTCGTGGCGACGCAAAAAGTGCACACTCACGGTAATGCCCAAACGACCACCAACAGTTTGGATATGATGATTGAAGGTGATGGCTTTTTCCAAATCAACATGCCTGATGGCAACATCGGTTATAGCCGAAATGGTCAATTCACGTTGAACTCTGAAGGGATCATTGTGACTTCAGGTTCTGGCTACTCTCTTGAACCAGAAATCACCATTCCTGAAGATGCGATCTCAATTACTGTTGGTAACGATGGTGAAGTGTCCGTGCGAGTTCGTGGCCAGCAGGATAACCAAGTGGTCGGTCAAATTACCACAGTAGATTTCGTTAACCCTGGTGGTTTAGAACCTTTAGGACAAAACCTTTATTTACCGACTGGTGCGAGTGGTGATCCACAAGAAGGCGTTCCGGGGTTAGACGGTTTAGGTTCAGTTCGTCAATCAATGCTTGAAACATCAAACGTTAATGTAACGGAAGAGTTGGTTAATATGATTGAAGCGCAACGAGTTTATGAAATGAACTCTAAAGTTATATCGTCCGTCGATAAAATGATGAGCTTCGTGAACCAGCAGTTGTAATGACTCGTATCCGATAAAGACATTAAAGATTAACTAACCAGAGAATATCGCTATGAAACGTCTACTATGCTTAGCTTTTATTGCCTCTTTAAGTGGCTGTACTATGTTGGAACCTGTAGAAACAACAGAAGTACAACAAGGAACAACAGTAGTCGATGCAGTAGAAGGCGATAAGTCAGAAGACGAGAGCTCTGGGATTGTTGATACACTGCGTGGAAGAACCGACCCTGTCGCTGGTGATCCGGCTTGGGCTCCAATTCACCCGAAACAAAAAGCAGAGCACTACGCGGCGGCAACAGGCTCGCTGTTCAATGCCGACCAAGTGAGTAATTTATATGATGATTCGAAGCCTCATGGTTTAGGAGATATCATTACCGTTACTCTAGATGAAAGCACCAAAGCGGCAAAAAGTTCCGATGCTGATTTATCAAAAGCGAATGACTCATCAATGGATCCGATCTTTGTTGGGGGGAATGAATTAAAAATCCAAGATTATAACTTCTCTTACGAACTCTCGAATGATAACTCCTACAAAGGCAGTGCAGCCGCAAACCAAAGCAATAGCTTGAGTGGCTCAATTACAGTGGAAGTTATTGAAGTATTGGCCAATGGTAACTTGGTGATCCGCGGTGAAAAATGGCTCACACTGAATACAGGTGACGAGTACATTCGCTTGAGCGGCACGATCCGACCGGATGATGTCGCCTTCGATAACACCATCGCATCTAACCGAATTTCTAATGCTCGAATTCAATATTCAGGCACCGGAACTCAACAAGATATGCAAGAGCCAGGATTCTTGGCACGATTCTTCAATGTAGCTTTATAATCACAAAATTACAGTCGAAGTATTGGCGTAGTTTTGTCAGCTAGATATTAAGGTATTTGAAGATGAAGAAACTCACCCTATTACTACTCGGCATGATATTTTGTGTCACAAGTGCTCAAGCGGCACGAATCAAAGACGTTTCAAAAATTGCTGGTGTCCGTAGTAACCAGTTGGTGGGTTACGGTTTAGTTTCAGGTTTACCGGGCACGGGTGAGTCAACTCCCTTTACCGATCAAAGCTTTAACGCCATGTTGCAAAATTTTGGGATTCAACTACCGCCAGGTACTAAACCTAAAACAAAAAACATTGCAGCGGTAATGGTGACGGCTGAAATGCCAGCCTTTTCGAAACAGGGTCAACAAGTCGATATCACTGTCTCTTCCATTGGATCGGCAAAAAGCCTGCGTGGCGGTACATTACTGCAAACATTCCTAAAAGGTCTTGATGGGCAGGTTTATGCCGTTGCACAAGGCAATCTAGTGGTCAGTGGTTTTAGTGCTACTGGCGCTGATGGTTCAAAAATTGTCGGAAACAACCCAACAGTCGGCCTTATCTCTGGCGGTGCTACCGTTGAACGAGAAATTCCATCGCCTTTTGGTCGTGGCGATTACATTACCTTTAATCTTCTTGAGTCCGATTTCACAACGGCACAACGCATGGCTGACGCAGTCAATAACTTCTTAGGTCCGCAAATGGCATCGGCTGTGGATTCAACTTCGGTTCGAGTTCGTGCTCCTCGTGAGATTAGCCAGCGCGTTGCCTTCCTTTCTGCTGTTGAAAATATTGAATTCAACCCTGCAGATGGCGCAGCAAAAATCATTGTAAACTCTCGAACGGGTACAATTGTGGTCGGTAAGCATGTTCGCCTTAAAGCCGCGGCGGTAACACATGGTGGAATGACCGTTGCGATTAAAGAAAACTTGAACGTGAGCCAGCCAAATGGATTTTCTGGTGGACAAACGGTTGTTGTGCCTGATTCCGATATCGAAGTCACAGAAGAACAAGGGAAAATGTTTAAATTTGAACCTGGCTTAACTCTTGATGATCTTGTTCGAGCGGTAAACGAAGTGGGTGCAGCTCCTTCCGATTTAATGGCTATCCTTCAGGCGCTGAAACAAGCTGGCGCGATTGAAGGTCAGTTAATCATTATCTAACCAACAGAGGTTTTCCTATGATCAAGAATCCTACCGATGTTGGCTTTGTGCATGATATTTCAAGCCTAGACCGTTTACGTCAACAAGCTGTAAATGGAGAAGAGGGCGATGAGAAAGCCGCATTAACCGCCGCCGCAAAACAGTTTGAATCTATTTTCACGTCGATGTTGTTTAAATCAATGCGTGATGCTAACTCAAGTTTTAAGTCTGACATGATGAACAGCCAGAATGAGGATTTTTATCGTCAAATGTTAGATGATCAAATGTCGACAGAATTGAGCTCCTCTGGATCGCTTGGTCTTGCTGATATGATTGTTGCGCAGCTCAGCCAAGGTCAGAGTTCTGAAGCGGATAAAACCGAAGTTCGTATGCGTAATGAAGCGTTTGATACTTCCTTACGTTTGCCAGTTAATGAAGAAAAAGCACGCTTGATCGCGGATCGAGTCCTTAAAAAGCAACAAGTCAGTCAAGTAGAACCGACGTCATTTGAATCTCCACAATCCTTTGTGCAATCTATGCGTCCATACGCTGAAAAAGCGGCAAAAACTCTTGGTGTCGAGCCTTCATTATTACTTGCTCAGGCGGCACTTGAAACGGGCTGGGGGCAAAAAGTCGTTCAAAATTCGGTGGATAACAGTAACAATCTATTCAACATTAAAGCTGATAGAAGCTGGAAAGGTGACAAAATTGCCACTCAAACATTGGAGTTTCATGATAATACGCCAGTTAAAGAGAGTGCTTCATTCCGTTCTTACTCTTCATATCAAGAAAGCTTTAATGATTACGTTCGCTTCTTGAATGATAACCCGAGATACAAAACGGCACTTCAAGTCGGAAATGGTGATGAACTTTCCAGCTTAAACGGTCAAGGTGAAAATGGTGATAACTCTGAAGTATTCATCAGAGGCATTCATCAGGCTGGGTATGCAACAGACCCTCAATATGCAGATAAAGTGTTGCGTGTTAAAGCGAAAATCGACCAAATGAATTAAGATAAATCAATCAGAATAAAGGCTTATAATGACATAAGCCTTTTTTATTATTCCCTTCAAAACGCCCTCCTAAATATCTGGTACATATCTTGCTTTATATCCCTTAAGCATCGGCAATTGCTGATTTTTGTTTGAGTTTTTTGGGGGCTTTATGGCATCGGATCTTCTGAATGTAGGTACTCAGAGCGTACTTACCGCTCAGAGACAGTTGAATACCACTGGTCATAACATTTCTAACGTAAATACAGAGGGTTACAGTCGTCAGTCTGTAGTTCAAGCTGTAAATGCACCGCGCCAGTACGGTGGGGAAACCTATGGAATGGGTGTGCATGTGGAAAATGTTCGCCGCTCTTGGGATCAATTTGCCGTTAAAGAACTCAATATCGCAACAACCAATGCCGCGAAAGCTGAAGATGTAGAGTCTAATTTAGATATGCTCTCTAGCATGCTCTCTTCTGTCGCGTCTAAAAAAATTCCAGAAACATTAAATGACTGGTTTGATTCGATCAAAACGCTTGCAGATAGCCCTAATAATGTTGGTGCAAGGAAAGTAGTACTTGAGAAAGCCGACCTAATCAGCCAAAACTTGAATAATTTCCATGAAACCGTTCGCCAGCAATCTGAAGCCGTAAATAAAAAACTAGACATGGGTATCGAAAGAATTAATCAACTCGCGGTTGAAATTCGAGATGTCCAACGTTTGATGATGCGCACCCCTGGACCACATAATGATCTACGAGATCAGCATGAAACGCTCATTAAAGAGTTATCCGAATATACCAAAGTGAGCGTGACACCACGAGCTAATGCCGAAGGCTATAACGTTCATATTGGCGGCGGACATACATTAGTATCAGGCTCGGAATCCAGTCAATTAAAGATGGTTGGTGGCTACCCAGATGTCCACCAACGACGTTTAGCTGTGGTAGAAGGCAAAGCGGTCAAAGTAATTGATAGCCGATCGATTGATGGAAAACTTGGTTCGATGCTGGATATGCGTGATAACCAAATTCCAAATATCATGGATGAACTTGGTCGACTGGCCACTGCTTTATCTTATGAAGTGAATGGATTGCAAGCACAAGGCTTAGATATGAACGGGAATGTAGGTGGTTTGATCTACACCGACATTAACTCGGAAATCGTCGCGAGTTCGCGTGTTGTGACTAAAGGTGATTCAGAAGCCGATATTGCGGTGTTTATTGCCAATACCAGTGAACTAAAAGGCGGAGAATACGGATTACGCTACGATGGCAGTAATTATGTAGTGACAAAACCAACCGGTGAAAGTGTCACTGTTCAGGTTGATGACTCTGGCTCATTTTATTTAGATGGGATGAGAGTTGAGGTTCGTAATGCACCTGAAGAAGGTGAACGAATTTTACTGCGCCCAACGCGATCTGGTGCGGCTCAAATGCAGCTGGAAACGAACGATCCAAACGCAATTGCAGCACAAAGCTATGAAGCGTCGACCACCTTTGCACAAGGGACGGCTACGTTCAATATTTTAGCCGCTGGTGATCTTCGAGAGTTTGAAGTTATCGTTTCACCGAAGGGCGATCAATTTGCGGTGATTGATACGAAAGGTAAAGTTCTTTTAGATCCGCAACCTTATCCACCAAATACACCTATTACTGTTATGGGTACTACATTTGAATTATCAGGCGGCGCGATTGCCGATGATAAATTTACGGCAAACCTTGTCCCTTCTGAAGGGGATAACGGCAACTTACGTAAAATGCAGAACATTCAAACGGACAAAAAGTTAAATGGCAATGAAGCGACGGTTTTAGATGTTTACCACAACTTGAACACCGATGTGGGGCTGAAAATGTCCACCGCTACACGGCTAAATGAGATCGCGACGTTAGAAAAAGAGTCCGCGTCGGAACGTCTTGCTTCAATATCTGGGGTTAACCTCGATGAAGAAGCTGCCAATATGATGAAGTTTCAACAAGCTTATATGGCGTCGTCAAGAATCATGCAAGCGGCAAATGACACTTTCAATACCATTTTGGCCTTGAGATAGGGGGATCGTGAATGTTGAATCGAATTTCTAGCTTTCATAATTACCAATCCGTTCAAAATGATTTTCGTCGTCAAGAGAATAAGGTTTTCCATAACCAAGCTCAGCTAGCGTCAGGAAAAAAATTACTTTCGCCAAGTGATGACCCACTTGCGACGCACTATTTACAAAATATTAACCAGCAGTCAGAGCAACTCAAGCAGTACTTGGATGCCATTGTTTTGGTTCGTAACCGTTTAGAACATCATGAAGTGGTGATTGCGAATACCGAAGAGTTTACAGATGAAGCGAAACGAACCGTTATGGAGATGATTAACGGTGCGTTATCCCCTGAAGATCGGCAAGCAAAGGCACGCGAAATCGAAGAATTAGCTTCAAATTTTTTGAACCTAGCCAATACACAAGATGAGTCTGGTAACTATACACTGGCGGGGACAAAGCCTAAGAATCAACCGTTTTTCCGAGATAATGATGGAACGGTAACGTACTCCGGTGACGATTATCAAAGAAAAATGCGTATCTCTAACAGTCTAGAAATGGCCATGAATGATCCAGGTAGCAAGTTATTCATGGAAATTGAAAATCCATTTGGTGATTTTGAACCACAATACGAGCTACAAAATGGTTCGCACTTACTGTTAGATAAAGCAGTCAACAGCAACTTTGGTGATACCTCGGTCTATAAGGTCACATTTGTCGATATGAACACCGGAAAATTTGGCTATCAGCTTGAGAAAGACGGCAGTGTCGTAAAAGCAGACGAATTTGACCCGGGTAAAGGCATTGATTACGAAGGCGTCAATATACGTGTTCGAGGCCAGATAACCAAAGGTGATGCCATTTCACTGGAGCCAAGATCAACGTTCAGTGTTTTTGATAGCTTTAAAGATGCGATGGAGTTGTCCAAATCTTCAGTTTCCGATACTTCGGCTACCGCAAAGCTGCATCAAGTGACAGAAGAGTTCCATGCCGCATTTATTCATTTAAATAAAGCAAGAACGGATGCTGGTGCTCGTTTGAATACACTTGATATTCAAGAGCAGCAGCATGAAGACTTTAATTTAACGTTAGCAAAATCCAAAAGTAAGTTTGAAGATCTTGATTACTCTAAAGCAGTCATTGAATTTAACGAGAATTCAAGAGCTTTGCAGGCATCTCAGCAAGCTTTCGGAAAAACAAAAGATCTTACGTTGTTTAATTACATTTAAGTTATCGATAACCAGAGATGATGCGTCTTGCCGATCTGTGGCTAGAAGTGAGTTGACCTTATTTTTGATGGTGCCTTATGAGCTATGCCTTAAGTGCAAAAAAATGAGATTGAACATTGAAGGAATGAGTTTGCCGCAAGATGATTGACGGTAAATGAGCTGTCTATAAAGGCGGCAATAGAACGAGAAAGGTGAATGGAGTTCAAGCGAAAGAAAAGAACATTCACTTAGCTGGTTTCTTTTGTAAGTAATTGTATTTAAGTGTTTATTTTATTTTCAAATAAATAAATAAAAACTTGGCACACAAATCGCATATATTAAATCAGTACGAATTACACAATTTTAAACCTATTGATGTATCAATAGATTTAGCGAGAATTTTTACGGTCAGTGCTTTTCCAAATGAGAGTAAAGCTGGCCGCTTCGCATCAAGCTTGCGAACTCAAAAGGAGAGCAACTAATGGCTGTAACAGTAAGCACAAACGTACCGGCGATGACGGCACAACGTTACCTCAATAAGGCGAATGATGAGCTAAGCGTTTCAATGGAACGCCTATCTTCAGGCCATAAGATTAACAGCGCAAAAGATGATGCGGCTGGTCTACAGATTTCGAATCGTCTAACTGCGCAATCTCGTGGTTTAGATGTAGCAATGCGTAACGCGAACGATGGTATATCTATCGCTCAAACGGCTGAAGGGGCGATGAACGAATCGACCAATGTACTTCAACGTATGCGTGACCTAGCCCTACAATCTGCGAATGGTACTAACTCAGACGCTGAACGTCAGGCGATTAACGAAGAATCTCAAGATCTTCAAGATGAGTTGAACCGTATAGCAGAGACAACCTCTTTTGGTGGTAGACGTCTGCTGAATGGTTCGTTCGGTGACGCTTCTTTCCAAATCGGTTCGAATGCGGGTGAAGCAATGATCATGGCGCTGACCAGTATCCGTGCAGATGATAGCCGAATGGGTGGTAGCACTTTCTTTGCTGAAAACGGTAAAGACAAAGATTGGGGTGTGGCTCCCGATAAAAAAGATATAAAATTTGAGTTTATTACCAAAGAAGGCGAAGAGATTTCAATTAACATTGACGCAAAAGCGGGTGATGATATTGAAGAACTTGCGACTTCGATTAACGGCCAAACGGCAATGGTCAATGCTTCAGTTAGTGATGAAGGTAAACTGCAGATATTCGTCGCAGAACCGAATTTACAAGGCGATATGTCGATTTCTGGTAGTTTAGCATCGGACTTAGGCTTAAGTTCTGAAGGTGTACATACAACCGTGCAAGATATCGATATGCGTACAGTGGCTGGCTCGCAAAATGCTGTGAGTATTGTGGATGCAGCACTTAAGTATGTTGACTCACAACGTTCAGACCTCGGTGCGAAACAGAACCGTTTAAGCCATAGTATTAGTAACTTAGCGAACGTTCAAGAGAACGTAGATGCTTCTAACAGCCGTATTAAAGATACCGATTTTGCGAAAGAAACAACGCAAATGACGAAAGCACAAATTCTGCAACAGGCAGGGACGTCAATCCTTGCTCAAGCAAAACAGTTGCCAAACTCTGCAATGTCACTATTGCAGTAGCTATAAGGAATCCTTATCAGCAATGTTCAGACGTGAGCGCGCTAATAGGGATAACTTGGCAAAGTATGCTTACTATTGGATGAAGAACTCTCTCACTTTGTTCTCCATTTTTACAGTAAACATACACTCGGTCAGCCAGTAATGTGTTCATTTCTCTTGATCTCCACATAGGCTCTGGTTACCAACCGGCCCCGGTTCTCTCAAAGGAAAAGGGGCTTTTCTCTATCTGCTACTTAATAAAAACCTGCTACTTAATAAAGTCTGTTACTTAATAAAAATTTGCTACTTGATAAAACCTGTAATTGAGTAAATATTTTATTCAGCAACGCTGCCTGCAAATGAGTGAAACCACCCCCAAAAACTCATAATCTGACGACTACTATCTTTGTCATCCTCTCCGAAATATCAAAAAATCACCGTCCTTCACGGCTATGTCTTTCCTTTGCTACCGATTTTCTTTAGATTTTAATTTTATTAAGTTATTGATTTTAAATATAAATAAAATTTATTGATGATTTTTATTAATTTTCTTCTAAAGCATTTTGAATTAGCGCCGTTATTAAAAGTAACTTTGAGAGAACTACTTGGTTTTTCGAGACGTCGAAAACCGCTACAACGAAAAATCAATTGGAGAAATCACCATGGCAGTGAATGTAAATACTAACGTATCAGCGATGACAGCACAGCGTCACCTTAATAACTCGACAAGTGCTCAGCAAACCTCAATGGAACGCCTATCATCAGGCTTCAAAATTAACAGTGCGAAAGACGACGCAGCGGGTCTACAAATTTCGAACCGTTTAAA
>NZ_VTYA01000021.1:0-57695 GCF_013114135.1 Vibrio sp. 03-59-1 | reverse complement strand
CGTTGCGGACCCACCTGATTCCATGCCGAACTCAGAAGTGAAACGCAGTAGCGCCGATGGTAGTGTGGGGCTTCCCCATGTGAGAGTAGGACATCGCCAGGCTTGTTTACTTGTTTTTAGATTTTGAAAAATCTAAAGGCAAAACTAGATAAAGCAATCTAACCATAAGACTTTATTTAGTAAAAGATACCACTGCGGAGTGGTAGTTCAGTTGGTTAGAATACCGGCCTGTCACGCCGGGGGTCGCGGGTTCGAGTCCCGTCCACTCCGCCACTTATTTTAAAAAGCCCTAATCGAAAGATTAGGGCTTTTTTACGTCTGTAACTTAGACAAAATTATAGTCTTTATGCTTATATATAGACGGTATAGGTGATACTACATGTGTCGCTAATACAAAAGCCAAAGTGGATCAATCTAGACCTAGAATGCATTTGAAACACTAAGACATCCTACCTCGACGAGCTCGAGATGTTATGCGATTGGTTATCCGTTGATCTTTTGGATGTATGCAAAGATATTCTTTACATCTTTTTCTTCCAATACACTTCTCCAGGCCGGCATGCCTTCATTACCGTTTAGCACAGTATCGATAAGTTCATACTCAGGCTCAAACCACGAGTTTAGACCTTCGTAAATATTTGAGGGTTGCTCTGATAAAGCCTTTCCAGCTAGGCCGTCGCCATGACCTAATTCACCATGGCAAGAAACACATAGGGTTTTGTAAGTACTCTCACCTGCGCTGATATTAATGTTGTCGGCATAAGCACCAGTACTGATAGTTGCAATTAGTAAAATGGCAGTGATCTTTAGCATAAGCTAGGCCTTCTGTATAATTGGATTACCTATAGTGTATGCTATGTTTGATGAATGAAGGCTGAATGAAATGTTCAAAAAAGCCGATGATAAACATCGGCTTAATCACGATAATGGCTAATGATATTTTAAGCGGGATTCATTAACTCTAGAGCTTTACGAGACACCTCATGGGCTGCTTTCGTTAAGTTTTGCTTCTCTAGCGCGTCAGAAAGATAACTGTAGTCAGACACGCTTGCACGTAACTCTAGTGCTTTTTCAAAGTGGTCTTGTGCTTCTTTCCACTTTTGATCTCGTAAGTAGAATTGAGCTAGAGCACTGTGCGCTTCCGCATTGCTACTGTCCTTATTCAATGTTTTTTCCAATAGGACCGTCGCAGGATATGCATCAGGAAGATTCATTTCAGGCAATAGGGTAAAAAGCTCAGGACTTGGGTTCTTTTTCAGAGCTTCTTTGACAACCGTATAGGCTTCAGAATCAGCTTTTCTTGCAATAAGCTGTTTAACAAAGCAATGAGTTAGATGTTGGCTCTGCTTTACTTTGCGAGGTAGGGAGTCCCAATGGCTAATTAAGCCTTCACTTCCTTGTTGTTGAGCAACCTCTGTTAATAAACCGCACTGCGCCGTTTGAGTTAAGCTCGCGTGCTCTTCACTATCGATTTGCTTAGCTTTAACAAGTTTAGGCAGCAAATCCAACAGTGGTTGCCATAGGCTTAGTTCCATGTAGGTGGTTTTCAGTAGGTTCAATACAATGCTGTTATTTGGGTAACTTGATTTAAGTGATGACAAGATATCGAATGCTTTATCAAATTCACTATCGCGTACCGATTGCTTCGCCTTAGTTAGCTCAACAGCAAGGTGAGAGTTTTCTTCTTTACTTGCTAACGCTAAATAGTTATCACGCTTCTCTTTATCGCCCATGCCTTGCGCTGCTTCAGATGCGACTAAATAGCAGAGTAAAGGCATATCGTGGTGGTTTGCCCAGCGAGTGACTTTTTTCTCAGCCCCTTTCCAGTCACCTTCTAGCAATTTTATGATGCCTTCGTTGGTATAGCGGCGAGAACGCTTCAACTTACGGACGCTAAACCAGTTCCATGTGGTTGAGCTTGCGTACAATGCTTTTTTAAATAGGAACTCTAAGCCAAATAAGATAGCAAGCAGTGCAATAATCATTAGCACTAATGTAGTGACACTCATCTCTATGGTTTTTTCAGCGATAGAGATCAGTACGTAACCCTGCTGTCCTGAAAATTGGGTTCCGACGAATAGTCCAGCCCCAAGGATAATAAAAAGAAAAATCCAACGTACCATTATTTCTCCTCCGTAATGATGGTTGTCACTTCACGGCGCAGACGATCGTTTATTACATCGGATAGAACATTTTGTGTTTGCAGCTTCACTGGGTATTCAACCTGAACATTCTGCTTACTTAGCTGGTTCAAACTCTTATTGAACTCTTTTACGGCATTGTCATCTTGATTGAAGAAAGCTTGAGACCAATCATTCGCGACCGATAAAGCCGTGGTGTATATCTCTTGTTGGTCAACATAAACAGCTTTGATTGCTGTTTCTAATTTGGCCTTAATGTTCTCTCTTAAATAGAAGTGCTGCTCAGGAGAGAGAAGAGGGATGACATTACCATCACGAGTTCGGAAGGTAATAAACTGCTCGGAGAATGCTTTGAGTGATGTCGTTAAGTTAGTCTGCCAATCGTTGATATCTTGAGATACTTCTTTTTTAACTTCTTGAGGTGCGTCAGGAAGAATTGCATTGGCTAATGGAAGTTTATTCACTTGCTGTTGAAGGCTTGTTAAGCGAAGAACGAGACCATCTCTATCAATGAGTGGAATGGTTCTTAATTTAGTGATGTCATTAGCCATTGCTTGGCGCAGCGGGACAAGGCTTGGATCATTCAATGCCGCTATGCGCTGATCCGCACTTTCCATTAGCTTAGTTGCACTTACCACGTCCTGTTCTAGGAATAATTTACGGCCTGCAAGTTTTACTAGGTAATCGGCTTCTGCTAGCAACCAATCATTTGGTCGGCGACCTTTAACATCGGCAATTGCGAGTTGAAGGCTTTCAATGCTTTTTTGTTGTTGACCTAAAATGACTTCAGCTTTATGGCTCGCAACCGTCGCTTTCTCGATGGTTTCATTTTTAACGTTATTAAGCTCACTCTGCATTGATGTTTGAGCTTGTCCTAGCTGATCTTTTAATGCTGAGATTTGTTGTTGGTACTCGGCATCTTTTTGCTGCATTTGGAATGTTAATCCGCCACCAAAAATAATGGATAAAATAATCGCAACAGTACCGAGTTTGACTCCGCGTTTTCCTTGTTTTTCTACAAATTCAGCAGGTTGTGCTGGCGCATTTTCTTTCTCAGGTTGAGGAGGCATGCTTTGCTCTTCTTGCTTGGCTTCAGGCGTAAGGCTTTCGGCTTCAACAGAAGTTTCGTCAACTACGGGGTGGTTTTTTTCGTTCTTATCTTCAGGTTCAATATGCTGATTGTTTTTTTTACTTGTCATACTTATATCCTGTTGTGCTATGGCTGGAGAGTAGCCAGTAAATCTGAATTTGATGCGCTACCTACGTTCAGCGCGTTTATAAAGCCTAAATTTATTGCTGTTTCTACAATACGTTGACTTGGAACGAGCAGTTGAAGATTAAATAGCCAAGTCTGATAAATTGGTGGTGTTTGAGAGACAAGAAACGCGAGTTGTTCACTACTTGTTATCACAATGCGAGTAACGTCATGCTGTTGCCAGTAAGGGAATGCTGATTCTGCAGAAAATGAGATAAATTCTCTGCAGTAGGTTTCACAATATTCAACCTTTGCTTGGCGTTGAACTAAGCGTTGATAAATTAACTCACGGCCACCATTACCGCGTAAAATTAAAATTCTTTTTCCATCAACATCTTGTAGTTCTGGTATTTCCAACAAGTGCTCACTATCCCCTACAAGCGGATAGTTTACTTTTTGTTTCGATAGTTTGCTTAAATAGTGTGCTGTTTTTTGACCAACGCCAAGGTAAATAATACCCACAGGCCAGTTTAAAGAAGCATTTGAGAGCAATTGCTGGGCGAAATTTACAGCGTGTTGGCTTATGGCTATTAAGATGTCACATTCCGCAAGTTGGTGAGCTAAATTGTTTCCATTAGGGTTTGCGACAATATTAATGAGCGGATGGTGGATTGCAGGAATCCCCACCCCCACCAATTGCTGGCAAAGTTCTCGCCCTTGTTGATCGGGTCTAGTGACCAACACAGTCATGATTAATCGTGTTCAGCGTAAAGTTTTTCTAGAATTTCACGCGCACCATCTTCTAAAAGTTGGTTGGCTAAAGTCACACCTAGAGTTTCCGCGTCTTCTCTATGGCCTTTAATTTCACCACGTACAATTTTTGAACCGTCTGGTTCGCCAACAAGCGCACGTAGCCAAATATCATCGCCATCGAGTAAAGAGTAACTGCCAATAGGAACTTGGCAGCCACCTTCTAAGGTGAGGTTCATCGCTCGCTCACATAGAACGCGATCGGCTGTGTCTTTGTGATTTAATGCACTAAGTAGTGAAATAACGCGTTCGTCATCTAGGCGACATTCAATACCAACAGCACCTTGGCCAACAGCAGGCAATGATTGTTCCGGTTCGATAAAGCTGCGAATGCGTTCTTCAAGTTCAAGGCGCTTTAGCCCCGCAGCCGCAAGTACAATGGCATCATAATTACCAGCATCGAGTTTGCCTAAGCGAGTTCCAACATTACCGCGCAACTCTTTGATGATTAAATCAGGACGCTGCTCTTTCAATTGACATTGACGGCGTAAGCTACAAGTCCCAACGGTTGCACCTTGAGGTAAGTCTTCAATGCAATCATAAGTATTTGAAACAAAGGCATCACGTGGGTCTTCACGTTCACAAATCGTCACTAAGCCTAAGCCTTCAGGAAAATCGACTGGCACATCTTTCATTGAGTGAACAGCCAGATCAGCACGGCCTTCTAGCATCGCGACTTCAAGCTCTTTTACGAACAAACCTTTGCCGCCAACCTTTGCAAGTGGTGTATCAAGAATGATGTCACCTTTAGTTACCATGGTAACCAATTCGACTTCTATACCTGGATGGGCCGCTTCAAGTTCGGCTTTAACAAAGTATGCTTGCCATAGTGCTAGAGGGCTTTTGCGAGTCGCAATGCGGATAGGGGAAGAGTTTGTCATTTGAGTTCCGATACTTATCTATTAATGGGGTAATCGTACCATTCAAATATCGAAAGTATTACTGTTAGATCGAGTCTGTGATAATTCGGTGATTGAATATGAATAATTAGCCAAAATAGTGTGACAAAGTTCTCATTTGATAGATGGACTATTATTAGTGAAGAGCATTAGAGTGGACACTATCGGCGCTCAAGCGTTTGTCAGTTTTTATCTCTTTGTTCGCTGAGATATGAAATTGCAAATTCTTTACCATTCAGGATAAAAGTGTTAAATTGATCACGTTTTGTTGTCGCTTTAGAATAAAACATAAACAAAACGTGCGTTTATACTCAAACCAAGGAAACACCTTGCAGGCTTACACTCAAACGTTAATCCAAAGATTAGATAACCTTAATCAACAGCGCATTGATCGTGCGTTAGCTCTCATGGATTTAGCCAGTCAGCGAGTGTTCCATCTCATTCCTACCCTATTTCATTTTAATCACCCTGTGATCCCTGGTTACTTCGATCAACAAGTGCCTTTTGGTATCCATAATTTTGAACTTAATGATATTCAATCGCAGTTTATTGAAGATACCCAACTGACTATTTCCCAAGAGCTTAATACAGCAGAAAAGCCTGCGATATTGGGCTTGTATACCATGGGCAGTACTTCATCTATTGGGCAAAGTACATCAAGTGATTTAGATATTTGGGTATGTGTATCACCACAAATGAGTAGTGATGATAAAGAGAATCTGAGTAATAAATGTTTACTGATCACTGATTGGGCGAAAGGTTATGGTGTTGAAGCGAACTTCTTTTTAATGAATGAAGAGCGTTTCAGAAGTAACCATTCTGAGGAGATGACCGGAGATAACTGCGGGTCTTCTCAGCATTTACTTTTGCTTGATGAATTCTATCGTTCGGCTGTGCGCTTAGCGGGCCAGCGATTGCTGTGGCAAATTGTGCCTCCAGAAATGGAAGAGTGCTACGACGAATATGTGCAAGGCTTGTGTGACCAAGGTTACATTGATTGTTCTGACTGGATTGATTTTGGTAAATTGAACCATATTCCAGCAGAAGAGTATTTTGGCTCAAACTTATGGCAGTTATACAAAAGTATCGATTCGCCATACAAATCCGTATTGAAAGCCATTTTGCTTGAAGCCTATTCGTGGGAGTACCCTCACACTCAGTTATTAAGTATTGATACAAAGCGTCGTTTTTTCGCCCATGAACCCGATCTCTATGGCATGGATGCGTATTATTTGATGCTTGAGAAAGTGACTCGTTACTTGGTTCGTATCAATGATACGACTCGCTTGGACTTAGTTCGACGTTGTTTCTACTTAAAAACTCATGAGAAGTTGTCCCGAGAGCCTAGTATGGGATCGGTAGCTTGGCGTCGTGAAGCGCTCAGTGACATGATCCAAAAATGGGATTGGGATGAGTCGGTGATTGAAGAGTTAGATTCGCGCCGTAATTGGAAGGTTGAGCTCGTTCAAATTGTACATCATTCATTACTAGATGCTTTGATGTTGAGTTATCGAAATCTGATTCAATTTGCTCGTCGTAATGGCATAACGTCTGCGATTAGCCCGCAAGATATCAGCATATTAGCTCGAAAACTGTATGCCGCTTTTGAAGTGCTTCCAGGAAAAGTCACCTTACTTAACCCACAGATCTCGCCAGATTTACATGAAGAAGATCTTAGCTTTATTGAAGTTCGAGAAGGGCGCAGTAATAAAGCCGGTTGGTATCTATATAAACAGCCGTTGATTGCTCATCGCATTATAGGTCAACCAGCGTTAGAGCATCATGAATACTTAAGCAAACTGGTTGCGTGGTCATTTTTTAATGGCTTGATCACGGAGTCGACCCGTTTGCATTCGGTTGTTCGTGACGCGCATATTGATATTGATAAGTTTTACCAGATGGTCAGCGACTTGAGAAATACCTTCTCGCTTCGTAAGCGTCGCCCAAGTATGCAAGCGTTAGCGAGCCCGTGTGAAATTAGCCAACTGGCGATGTATATTAACTTTGAAGATGATCCGACTGCTGAATTAAGTGGTAAGTCTCTTAAGGTTGATTTGAAAAATATCGATATTTTTAGTTTCGGGCCTGAAGCAAAAAGCTTAGTGGGCAGTGTGGATTTGGTGTATCGAAATTCATGGCACGAAGTCAGAACCCTGCATTTTAAGGGTGAAACCGCTATGCTAGATGCATTGAAAACGGTACTCGGAAAAATGCACCAAGATGCGATTCCCCCTGAATCTGTTGATGTGTTCTGCTACAGCAAGAATTTGCGCGGTGTGATGCGTAATATGGTGTATCAGCTTTTGGCTGAATGTATTGATTTGCGCCTTAAACCCGTAGAGCAAGAGAAACGTCGCCGTTTTAAAGCGATTCGTCTGGCTGATCAAATGTATGGCCTGTTTTTTGAACGCCGTGGCGTATCGGTACAAAAACTCGAAAATTCCGTCGATTTCTATCGCAGCATTTCGACCAATAAGCTGAAAGGCTCACCGCTGTTGATGTTGGATCGTGATCAGGAGTTCCAATTACCACGAGTAGTGGATGGCTTTGCGAGTGAAGGTTTGATTCAGTTTTTCTTTGAAGATACAGATCAAGGTTTCAATATCTATGTGTTAGATGAAGCGAACCAAGTGGAAGTGTATCACCAGTATAATGGTGAGAAAGATGAAATGATCGCAAGCGTAAATAGCTTCTATACCTCGGTTAAAGATGAGAACCAAGTTTCGTCGAAATACATTAACTTCAACTTACCGCAGTACTACCAAATCGTACATCCGGAAGATGGAGAAGCTTACGTCGTGCCTTATCGTAATGATTCATCACCGCACTCTAAACCCTCTAAAGCGGTGAATGCATAGATCTCAGCTTTTGGGTATGAAAAAGGAGTGATGATTCACTCCTTTATTGATTTCATTGCTTATCAAGTGATCTAAATGAGCAGGTTAAACCCAATCAATCGCTTCACCCGCGTGTTTTACGCACTCTTCCTTAACCATCTCAAAGAGTTCGATACCCGTTTTCGAGCATGTCCATTTATCATCAATTAATTTGAAGTGAAAACCACCCGAACGAGACGCTAACCAGATCTCATGCATTGGCTCTTGGCGATTAATGATGATCTGACTGCGATCATCAAATTCAAGCGTCATCACATTGCCAGATGTCTCAAAATCAATATCCGCACCCGATTCATCGATCGCTTCTTCGATGTTTTGCATCTGTGTATCTACAAGTTGATGAAATTCCGTATCGTTCATCCCGTCTATCCTATTGCTTTTCTTGAGTGTGGTGCGATTATAGGGGGCATTGAATCAATAATCACGATATGCAAAATGAAAAAATCAATCGCAGCCTTGTTTATGCTCTCTTTACTTGCCCTTTCTGGGTGTGGTCAAACCGGTGCGCTCTATCTACCAGAGCAAGCTCAACCAAGTGAACAGACGCAGTAATTGCAGTCGTTTTTTATAAGGGAAAAGAATTTTGGATTACTTCAACTATCAGGACGATGGCCAACTTTGGGCCGAAGATGTGGCGCTTTCAGAACTTGCTCAGCAACACGGAACACCTTTGTACGTATACTCTCGCGCAACATTAGAGAGACACTGGAATGCCTTCGATCAATCTGTTGGAGAGCATCCGCATTTGGTGTGTTATGCCGTTAAAGCGAACTCTAACCTTGGAGTACTTAATGTTTTAGCTCGTTTAGGCTCGGGGTTTGATATTGTCTCTGCGGGCGAACTTGAACGAGTGATCGCTGCTGGTGGTGATCCCGCTAAAGTTGTTTTTTCTGGTGTGGGTAAAACTGAAGCAGAAATGAAGCGAGCTTTAGAGTTAAAAATAAAATGCTTTAATGTTGAATCTGAACCAGAGTTAGAGCGATTAAATGACGTTGCGGGAGAATTAGGGGTGAAAGCACCTATTTCACTTCGTATTAATCCCGACGTTGACGCTCACACCCACCCTTATATTTCGACGGGCTTACGTGATAATAAATTTGGTATCGCTTTTGATCGAGCACCACAGGTTTATCAGTTTGCGAAAACGTTAAGCAACCTAGATATCCAAGGTATTGATTGCCATATTGGTTCCCAACTGACAGATCTTGCGCCATTTATTGACGCGACAGACCGTTTGCTTGCACTGATCGATCAACTTAAGGCGGATGGGATTAATATCAAACATCTCGATGTTGGCGGAGGCTTAGGGGTAACGTATCGTGATGAATTACCACCTCAACCGTCTGACTACGCAAAAGCGCTACTTGCTCGTTTAGAAAAGCATGCGGATCTAGAGCTGATTTTTGAACCAGGACGCGCGATTGCGGCAAATGCTGGTGTACTATTAACGAAAGTCGAGTTCTTAAAACCAACAGAGTATAAAAACTTTGCCATCATTGATGCGGCGATGAACGATTTAATGCGCCCAGCACTTTATCAAGCATGGCAAGATATTGTGCCTGTCAAACCTCGTCAAGGCGAAGCGGTGACTTACGATTTAGTTGGTCCAATTTGTGAAACGGGTGACTTTTTAGGTAAAGATCGTGATCTTGTTCTTGAGCAAGGTGATTTATTGGCTGTCCGCTCGGCGGGTGCTTATGGATTTGCGATGTCGTCAAACTACAATTCTCGTTCTCGTGTGGCGGAAGTGATGGTCGATGGCAAAAAAGCGTATCTTGTTCGTCAGCGTGAAGCGCTATCAAGCCTATGGGCACTTGAAAATATTATCCCGGAGTAAGTTGAAGCATTATGCATTTCCATTTTTCTAAAATGCATGGTTTGGGTAATGACTTCATGGTCGTTGACTGCATTACCCAAAACATATTTTTTTCTCCTGATTTGATTCGCCGTTTGGCGGATCGCAATACAGGGGTCGGCTTTGACCAGTTGTTAGTGGTTGAAGCCCCTTACGATCCTGAAACTGATTTCCACTACCGTATTTTTAATGCAGACGGTAGTGAGGTGGAGCAGTGTGGAAATGGCGCTCGCTGTTTTGCCCGTTTTGTTCGTATGAAAGGTCTTACCAATAAATACACCATCAATGTCAGCACCAAAAAAGGCAAGATGGTATTAAAAATTGAAGACAACGATTTGATTACGGTGAACATGGGTGAGCCTGTGTTTGAACCGGCTAAAATCCCATTCAAAGCCAAGCAGACGGAAAAAACCTACATTATCCGCACTGATGAACACACCCTGTTCTGTGGTGCGGTAAGTATGGGTAACCCTCATGTCGTAACGGTCGTTGATGATGTTGATACCACCGATGTCGATAAACTGGGGCCTCTACTTGAATCACATGAACGATTCCCTGAGCGAGTTAATGCTGGTTTTATGCAAGTCGTCAATCGCGAAGAGGTTCGCTTGCGAGTGTATGAACGTGGCGCGGGTGAAACTCAAGCGTGCGGCAGTGGTGCATGTGGCGCCGTTGCTATTGGTATTAACCAAGGTTTACTCGCTGAGTATGTGACGGTTCAGCTACCTGGTGGTGAATTGCAAATCAGCTGGCAAGGTCCGGGTTCTCCTCTGTATATGACAGGCCCTGCCACCCATGTATTTGATGGTCAACTTTCCTGTTAAGTCTTTCCATTATATAAAAATAAATTGTAGAGGATGAGTTTTGTCTCAAGTAGAAGCGAGTGCCCTGACGGCTGAAATTGTTGCGGAGTATTTGCGTGATAACCCCGATTTTTTTCTCCAGCGCCGCGAACTTGTTGATCGTCTATCGTTACCGAATCATCAACAAGGCGCGGTTTCGTTAGTTGAAGTTCAACTGAAGCGTCAGCGTCAACGAATTGAAGAACTAGAAGAAGAAATTACAACGTTAATGTCGTTGGCGGCCAATAACGACAGAACGTTTTATGAATTTATGGAGCTTCAAGAACAAATTTTACAGTGTGATAATATTGCTCAAGTGGTTAAGGCGATAAAGCTAAAAGCGAAAGATTTAGGCTTGAAGGCTTATGTCCGTTTGCTTAACCAAGAGGTTCCAGAACGTCGTCTTAGCCCAGAACTGAATCTTAGCAAAGAAGGTTGGGCTCGGTTTTCAACCAATCACTTAAATGGTAAAGATGCGTATTTAGGTCGGTTACGTAAAGCCGATCGAGAAGCGCTATTGGGTGAGCATTCAGGGCCAGAACTCGGATCTTATGTGGTTTTACCTTTAGTTAAGCAATCTTCATTAGGGGCTTTGGCTTTTTCAAGTGAAGATGGCGGCCATTTTCAACCTCATATGGATACCCTTTTCCTGCGCCACCTAGCATTAGTTGTGGCTCACCTTATTGAGACCTTAACTTGGCCAGAGAATGACGAACGAATCCAACACACCTCTTCCTTCTAGCTTGCAAAAGCCCTTAAACCGCTTCTATGAATACCTCAGAAGTGAAAAAGGGCTTAGCTTGCACACTCAGCGCAATTACAAACAGCAACTTGAAACCATGGGCAGCCACTTACTCCAAATGGGGCAAGATGAGTGGCAACAAGTGGATGCCGCTTGGGTGCGCCAGCTTGCAAGTAAAGGAATGCGAGAAGGGATGAAAGCCAGCAGTTTAGCGACTCGTCTCTCCTCATTACGTAGTTTCTTTGATTTTATGATCTTACGTGGAGAGATGACGGCCAATCCCGCAAAAGGGGTGTCGGCTCCTAGAAAGCAACGAACGCTACCAAAGAATTTAGATGTAGATGAAATGAACCAGTTGCTTGAGGTGAATGAAGATGACCCTTTAGCTATCCGCGATCGAGCGATGATGGAGGTGATGTATGGTGCGGGCCTGCGTCTGGCTGAAATGGTTGGGATTAATGTAAAAGACATTCATGGCAGCCGTGGTGAAATTCGCGTGATTGGTAAAGGCGATAAAGAACGGAAAGCGCCGTTTTCTGGACAAGCCAAAGAGTGGGTCGCGAAGTGGCTTAAAGTCCGTGGTGATATTGCTGCACCGGGTGAGCCCGCACTGTTTGTCTCTAAACTCGGCAGTCGGATCTCTCATCGAAGTGTGCAAAAACGAATGGCTGAGTGGGGTCAGAAGCAAGCTGTTGCCAGCCATATTAGCCCTCATAAATTACGCCACTCATTTGCGACACACGTATTGGAGTCGAGTAATAATTTACGCGCGGTCCAAGAATTACTGGGGCATGAAAACATCTCGACCACACAGATTTATACGCATTTAGATTTTCAACACCTTGCTCAAGCGTATGATGACGCTCATCCTAGAGCTCATAAAAATAAGAAACCGAAAGAATAGTGAGTGAATTGGCACATCCACCCATTGAAAATTTGGCACAGTAATGTAGGAGTTAAACATGCACATCTATCGCCGAACATCAGTCGTCAAAGCCATGACATTTGATCTTGATGACACCCTATATGACAACTGGCCTGTGATTCAAAATGTAGAGCAGAAGATGGTGGTTTGGCTGCATACTCATCACCCGGTATCGGCACTGATGAGCATTGAGCAATGGCAGGTGCTGAAACATGAACTGGCGATTCAAAACCCGAATTTAAAGCATGATGTCACTTTATGGCGCGAAACTCAGATTCAGCAGGGATTAATTCAATTAGGTTATGGTGAACCTGAAGCTACATCGGCAGCCAAAGAAGGGATGGAGCATGCATTGTGGTTGCGAAACCAGGTCGATGTCCCGGAACTTACTCACGAAGTGATGACCATTTTGGCAGAGAAGTTCCCACTGATCGCGATTACCAATGGAAATGTGGATCCTGATAAAATTGGATTGGGGCAATACTTTTCACATGTATTGAAAGCGGGGCCTGATGGTCGAGCGAAACCTTATGCAGATATGTTTGCTCGGGCGGTGGATTTGTTGGGCTTGCCTGCTGAGTCTATTTTGCATGTTGGCGATCATTTGATCACTGATGTATACGGGGCTAAGAGTAACGGCTTTCAAGCATGTTGGTATAATGACCAACGGAAAAATATTCAACATTGCGAAAAAGTGAGAGTTCTGCCTGATATAGAAGTAAATTCTTTGCGTGATCTCTTATACTTCAAATAGAAAAATTCCCATTTATGATAACTTATTGATAGATTAGATATTCTTGTACTCAATGTTTATCTGTTTATTCTTGATCTGCCTCGAAGAATGCGGACGGTGTCTAGATTTATGTTGGTATTGATTCAAATCTTTAACCGTACTTTATAGACAGATCATTAGGCTTTCATGAAAACACACTCAATTCTGTTTGATTCCATCGAACAGTTAAATGCCCAGTTAGAAAACTCAGTTTGGAATACGAACAAAAATTATTTAATCCAAGTCTTTTCAACTCAAGCGCCAGAAACAGTCCAACAATACGCCGAAATGCTTCAAATCAAATATCCTAACGGCGTTATCATAGGACAGAGCACAATGAATATCATCTGTGCGAATCAACTTGAGAGTGCGGGAACGTTATGCTTGGTGAGTGAGTTTGATGACACGACATTTTCAGCGACACGGCAAGAGTACAGTTTCTCCCCTAAGCACGATAGCGCCCAACTACTCAACTCATTGAACCTTAAGCCTAATACTCAAGCTATTATCAGTTTTTCAGATCAAATTGAGGATGGCGATTATCCCATCTATTGTGCTTTCAATCAGTCTGACAATTTACCACCTATTTCTGGGGGCCAAGCGCAAGAAAATAGGCATGGCTGTTGGGTTCTATTTGGAACCAAGACATATCAAAAAACGTGTGTCGCAGTGGCATTACACAGTGATAGCTTAAAAGTGTGGCGAGATGCTTACTCTGAGTGGAACCCGATAGGAATGAAACTGAGGGTGACAGAGGCACAAGGTAATCGAATCGATACCATCGAGTACAAACCCGCTTATGACGTCTATAAACATTACCTTTCCGATGGGCATAAGCTCTCTTTTGGTCAGTTGGTTCATTTCCCGTTGTATCGAGAATCCGGTACTTGTAAAGGCGTATGCACCGTCAAACAGGTGCTAGATAATGGCAGTATAGAGTTTGATCAAGCGTGGGAAATCGGTGATGAAGTTCGTTTTTGCTATAACCACCCTTCGTTAACGGTTGAACAAGTTCGTCATGGTACCGAACGTTTAGCTCTGCATCAGCCTGAATCCGTATTCATCTATAACTGCGCATCTCGACTTGATTTTATTGATGGTGCCGAAGAGTTAAAAACCTTTGAAGGGGTGGCAAGTAGTCACGGCGTCTACTGCATGGGTGAGCTGTATCGCTCAGAGCAGAAGCAAGAAATTTTGCATCACAGTATGACCTATTTGGCGATGCGAGAATCGTCTGTGATTGCCAAAATGACCAAGTTTGTTCCTCAAAATGAGCATGTCATTTCTCCACTATTCAGTTTAATCCGTAACGCAATTTCTGATTTAGACACGATGAATGCGCGTATGGAATATAAGCTTGATAAGCAATCGAAGAAACTATTAGACAGCTATCGCTATGATTCCCGAACAGGCTTGTTAAATCGCGCAGCGTTAAAAGAACATTTGGTCCATATTGATCCTGATGAGCATTTATTAACGTTAAAGCTGGTGAACTTTACGCAAGTGAACGAAAAGTATGGTTACCAAGTTGGTGACCAATTGCTGTGTGATTTATCCCAAAACTTCCAATCCCGCTTGGCGGATGTGGTTGGGGAGAAGAGTAGTTTTCGTCTGTTCAGTATTGGTGTTGGTGAGTGGGCGGTTATGTTCAAATCGAACATGCCGAGTTATACCATTAAGGCCCAGTTCGTCCAATTTGCGGATGAAATTGAACACATGAACTTTGAACCTTATGGGTTATCCGATGTGGATTACTTATCCGTCTCTCTGTGTGGAGGGTTGGCAAGTCGTCGTGATTTTATGTCTGACAGCGGTGATGAATGGCTGCTGAAGGCGATAGAAGCTCGTCGTGAGGGGGTCAGAAATAATACTCACATCTATAATGCCAATGAGATTGAGTTGGGTGATGAAAAGCGAAGAGAACAACTTGGCTGGTTAAGCTGTGTAAGCCGAGCGATCTTAGAACAGAAGATTGTCACTTTTCATCAGCCGATTGTTGCCGCCCACACTCACGAAGTGGTTTCACATGAGTGCTTGGTGCGAATTATTGAAGATGACCAGATTATTCTTCCCGGTAAATTCCTACCGATTATTGAAGGGACCCATCTTTACACTCGTCTAAGTCGACATATGATTAAAAAAACACTCGATTACATGTCAGATAAGGATCAGTCATTTTCAATCAATTTATCCCCTCAAGATCTGATGAGTGATAAAACGCTGCTATTACTTGAAGCATCAATTAATAATTTGCAGCACCCAGAAAATATTGGGTTGGAAGTATTAGAGTCGGAACAGATTAAAGATTACGGGCGGATGATTGAAGTTTGTAACCATTTCAAATCATTAGGCGCGCGGATTATTGTGGATGATTTTGGTTCGGGTTATTCGAATATCGATGAAATAATTAAACTTGAACCGCAAGTCATTAAGCTTGATGGAAGCCTTATTCGAAATATTGATACGGACTTAAAACAACGTAAAATTGCGTCACAACTTGTTAGATTATGCCAAGTGATTAATGCCAAAACCGTGGCTGAGTTTGTGCATAATGAAGAAGTGTGTCGCATTGCTGAAGGGATGGGCGTCGATTACTTACAGGGTTTTTACCTCGGTGAACCTAGCCGTCTGTTTTGATGGAGGGTTAACTTTGTACACTGCAAGGCATGTATCACGAATGAGAATTTAGGTTAGACTTAATCGTTAAATTCACATAATTAAAAAAATCTATAACCATTCAGTGCTATAGCGACGTTACCATTGCATAATGTTACGTATTACCACTCGTAACTGCTATGTGATTATGATATCTCAGTCTTACTTGATACACGATATTGAACAATTAAGAAGTGAATTGGCTCGCCTTGATAGCCAATTCACGGGTTCAGTGCTGGTTCAAATATTTTCATCACAGCCTCGTTCACTCGTCACGCAGTATAGCCGTGAAATTCAGCAATATTTTAATGACGTCACCATTATTGGGGCCAGTGGAAAGTACGCGATTAAGAGTGGCACGATCCAAAGTGAGAGTTCGTGTTTCGTCTTTACCTACTTTAAACAGTCGACATGTACATCATCGGTCGTGTCATATAGCGCTAATGCGGCGAGCGATAGCCAGTTACTTGCTAAAAACCTAAACCTGTCCTCATCGACAAAAGCCATCATCTGTTTTGCCGACCGTCTTTCAGTTAGTGAACGTTCACTTTTTTCAGCCTTCAGTGAAGGGGAGTATCGTATCCCTGTTGCGGGCGGAGCATCCGCTGATACCGATACTGGCCGTTGGATATTACATAATCAAACTATTTATGAGAATGCTTATGTTGCTGTGGCGTTGCATGGCGCGGAATTATCGGCATGGACAGGAAGTTACTATGAGTGGAACCCGATAGGTAAAAAGTTTCGAATCACTCATGCCGATAAGCATCGAATTTACAGTTTGGATGATCAGCCGATTCAGCATATTTACAATCGTTATTTAGCGGATGGGCTTGATGTGCCTTATGCGCAGATTACCGACTTTCCTTTAATGATTGGCGATCCTCGTGAACAGAATGTGTACTTACCATTAGCTTGTCATCAAGATAATTCCATAACGTTTGACGGTGAGTTCAATGTGGGTGATGAAGTTCGATTTTGTTATGATCATCCCTCACTGACCATTGAACAAGTTCGTTTGGGGTTGCAGCAAGTTGCGTTGCATCACCCACAACAGTTTTTTATCTATAACTGTATATCTCGTTTGGATTTCATTGAGGGAAACCAAGAGTTAGAGCCTTTTCAACAGGTCGCGAATAGTGATGGATTCTTTTGTTTTGGGGAGTTTTGCTATGAGAATGACCATCAACAGATTCTACATCATAGCCTGACGTATTTAGCTCTGCGAGAAGGGCCTGCCGATAATGCGGTTCGTTCAATTCCGCATCATGAACACACGAGTTCTATTTCGCCGCTATTTTCTCTGATTCGAAACGCTTTATTAGATGTTGATATTATGCACCAGGATATGGCACAGAAAATTCAACATCAAGCGAAGGCATTAACAACAAGCTATCGAATTGAAAGAAGAACGGGGTTACCCAATCGAACGGTACTGCGTGAACACCTTGCTAAAATGAAAAAAAGTGAGTATTTGCTAACATTAAAAGTCACGAATTTTCATCAAATTAATGAGAAGTATGGCTACCCGGTTGGGGATATGCTGCTTAGTGATTTAAGCCAATACTTTAAAGATAAGTTACACGGGGTATTTGATAAAAAATGCCAACTATATGGGGTTGGCATTGGTGAATGGTCCATCATCTTCGAAAGCCAAAATAAAATGTCACATATTCAGCAGCGTTTTTCTGAGTTTGCTGAAAATATTGAGCATGTGAATTTTGAGCCGATGGGCTTGCCCGATGTTGATTACCTCTCTGTCTCAGTGAGTGCAGGTATCATCAGTAAAGCCGACTTTCCAAATAGCTCTGTAGATGATCTATTATTGCGTTCAATTGAAGCGCGTCGTTATGCGGTGAGCAATAATCAACACTGTTGCAATGCCCGTACTTTGAAAGAGCAAGAGCAGAAACGTCAAGAGCAGTTAAGGGTGTTATCTTGTGTTAGCCGAGCGGTGTTAAATCAAAATGTGATCGCCTATGCTCAACCTATCGTGGCTGCGCATAGTCATGAGGTGCAATCTTTAGAGTGTCTGGTTCGAATCGAAGAGGAAGGGGTGATTATTCCGCCAGGCAAATTCCTCTCGATTATTGAAGACACGCATCTTTATACTCGTTTGAGTCGCCAAATGATCTCACGTACTTTCGATTTCATGAGTAATACAACGGATTCATTTTCGATAAATTTATCCCCCCAAGACTTAATGAGTGATAGAACACTGCAACATCTTGAAGCCGCGATAAGCAAAATTAGCCACCCTCAACGCATTGGTTTAGAGGTGCTTGAAAGCGAGAAAATAAAAGATTACGGACGAATGATAGAAGTCTGCGATCACTTCAAAGATTTAGGGGTGAGCATTATTGTGGATGATTTTGGCTCGGGTTACTCGAATATCGATGAGATCATCAAATTAGAGCCGCAAGTGATTAAGTTAGATGGCAGTTTGATCCGTAATATTGATACCGATAAAAAGCAGCGTAAGATCGCGCAGCAATTGGTGAGTTTGTGCGGCATATTTAAAGCGAAAACTGTGGCTGAATTTGTTCACAACCAAGAAGTATGCAACATCGCAGAAGACATTGGTGTGGATTATCTACAAGGTTACTATTTAGGAAAGCCGAAGCGGTTGTTTTAAATCGGTGACGAAACCATTGCTGGTGGCAGTGTTGGTAAAAATGAAACAAAGGCTCGAATTTTCGGGCCTTTGCTTTTTCTTCGATGCGATGCATGGTTACTTTTTGAGAAGGTGACCGCATTTGTCAGCTTTGAACATGGCCATGTAATGATCAAAATACTGGCTGAGCTGTATTGATGAAGATGTCTCTCCTAGCTGAGTGAGTAACTCAATAGCGACTTCACAGGTACATAAATGACCATCATCTTGATTACGTCGGAGCTGATAGCGTGAAGAGGCGGTCGATGACAAATGCACATGAGGTAATGCTTTTAGCCATGGACTACGACGAAGCATCTTCTTGGCTTCTTGCCAGGTTCCGTCCAAGATAATAAAAAGTGGCTTAATGGCTTGGTGTTGAGATGACGTATCTGACTCTGCCGAATTTTGGGCAGCGGTAGTGTCATGCAGTGTCGTGACATCCACGCTGTGTTCATTGGGGAACAATAAGTAGGGCTGAAGATCTTGAATCTTTATTCGATTGAGTAACGCTTCAGGTTGCTCTTTTCTGACCCAAACATGTTGGCTGCATTCGGGCAGCGTTTGTAGCAGTAGACGCCCAGTATTGGTATCTCGCGATAGCTCATTTTCATGCATCAGCAATGCAATCGGTAATGACGAGTGAATGTTAGGAATATCATTACAGATGCATTGATGTTGGAACCCACAATGAGGGCATGGTGTAGTCTTGGTCATTCTGATTGTGTCTTATTTTAAGCTTAACGATGATGATTCGAGTGAAAGTCTTAATTCCCTTGTTCCTGAAATAACACCAATCCGCCATTCGCGATGGGGTAGATAGTGTCACCGACTTTCTCTTTTTGTGCCGTTATTTTTCCATTATGACCCGTAAAGATGCGTTCTGACACTAAGTATTGCCGTTGGTGGCGTGTCATCACCACTTGAATTTGATTGGCATTGAGTTGCTGCCAGAACCCCGTTTCAATCGTAGGAGAGTCACCGTTAGCATAATCATAGGTGGTGATTGCGGTGTGATCTGACTTTAGTTCTAAATTGACACTGAAGTTGACGGATTGAGTGTGGCTTGCAAAATAATTACCCACCCAAGTTAATGTAGGATCTTGATTCGCGAGTGTCGCACACCCGGTATAATCTTGTTTGTTAATATTCAGTTTTGCTTTCCATCCATAAATAGAGTCACTCATGGTGTCATTACAGGTGGTTTTATTAAGGCTCAGTTGCCCATCACTAAAATAATACTTGCGGCTTGCTTGCTGTATAAGGGTTTTATCTAATGCGACTGTTTTCGTCTCTTCTCCCATTGGCTCAAAGTTTATGTGCCCTTTAGAGAAAGAGAGAGACCAAAATGGTTCGTTACCAAATGCGCGAGTAGAACGTAAGGATTGGTCACAGCGGTTCGGATTTTCTGCGGTCAGGAAATTTACATGGTCGACAACAAAACGAGCGGTGTAATCAGCATCAAACCCCATTTGAGTTGGACGCTCTAAATGACCGATAACTTCCCCATATAAAGGTTGATATGGGCGGGAAGTTAAGTTCATCACTTGTTGAGTATACGTTTGAGGTAATGTGAGCCAGAATTGTTTATTACTGCCACAAGGTGTGATGGTTTGAGCTTCATGACCAATAACAACTTCACCTCGCATGATAAATGTAGGAGGCGAAATGGATGATGGGCTATCTAAGCTCGCTTTTGGCATAGGCGTTGGGCTAGGCTCTGATTCTTGTGGAGTAGAGCAAGCTTGTAAAGTGAGTAAAACAAGCAGCAAGCCTGAGATTTTAAGCGTTTTCATGCCATTCATTCCTTATGCGGAGACAGGTCAGCAAACATTATGGCATATCAGTGGTTTAAAATAGAGCGATAGGGCTTCTATTGACCGTTTCCAGACATTGAGGTGGCAGATGTAGAGATGAAAATGTGGAAAGGAAAAGGCAACCTAAGCTGCCTTTGATTTCGTTACTTTGGATATGGAGTGTATTTAGAAAAGGTTATCTCGTAAGTAATGCGCAACGGCATCATCAGCATGGCTGCCAATGACCTGATTATTCGGTAGTGCTTTCATTACTTTTTCATGAGAAGTGGCCATGACTAACCCTTTTCCTGCCATTGAGAGCATTTCAACATCGTTCATGCCATCTCCGAAAGCAATACAGTTCTCTAGCGCCTTGCCAAGTGATTCAGCCACGACTTTGAGTGCTTCGCCTTTTGACACTTCAGCGGCCATCACTTCTAAACACCAAGGCGTTGAGAATGCGACATTCAATTTATCACCAAATTGAGCGTTAAGTTTCTCTTCAAAGGTGACGAGGTAGTCATGGTCATGATTTGGGTGAGTGATGAATATCTTAGCGATGTCGTGGGTTGGTGCGTTATCCACATCAAACAACTGGTAGCTAAATCCCGTGTCTTTATGGAAGTTCTTAAGGTAGTCATTCTCTTGGCTGATCAGCCACTCATCGCCTTGGTAGATATGAATGAATAGTTCAGGATCTTGTTTGATGGTGTTAATGATGGATTGAATTAAGGTTGAAGGTACATTTCCGCTGTACATCAATTGATTGTTTTGATCATGAACACGAGCGCCGTTTGAGGTAATCATGTAAGCAGGGATCCCTGTTTGCTCACGAATACCGGCTACATCTACATGATGGCGACCAGTCGCAAAAATAAAAGTGAACCCTTTTTGATGCAACTCTCGCAAGGTTTGCTTGGTAAAGTCACTAAGCTGATGATTTGGTGCCAGTAATGTTCCGTCTAAATCTGACGCTACAAGTTTGATCATTGCGTGATTATCTTCAATACAGTTTTTGCTTAGTGCGCTAGTGGTCATGCAACCCTCTTTGAACATCAATCGATGACAGTAGTTAATAAATATAGCCCGATTTAAAGCGTGGAAAGCCATCGGTTAAGCTAAGGATTTTACGCCAAATTAAACAGGAAAAAGAGGGTAAAAGTCAGGTGGTTGATTTCCTTATTTCGTCATTAATTGTTTTTAAAAAAATTAAACAGCGCATCTAATGTTTGGTTACGATACCGATCTTGTTCGAACAGTAGCTCATGTTTAGAGCCCGCAACACGGATCATTTGGCTGCAATGATTCGTTTTATTGAGTTTAGTAAAGAAGGTCTCTTGAGCGGTGTTACTGACGATCTGATCATTACCTGCCTGCAATAGAAGCAGAGGAATATGTATTTGTCGGGTTTGCTGAATGCACTGTTTTGCCGCCATCAAGCCTTGCCAAACCCAACGAGTACTTGGGCCTCCAAGTTTTAACTCAGGCTTTTTCTCATAAAGGTCTCGGAACCAGTGGTAGCGAATGGCACTTTGGGTAAGCAAGCTATCTTTAAAAGGCTTGGCATAATAGGCTTTATGGCCGGGAGCGTAATTTGGGGTTGCATGAACTTCGGTAAGCAGTTGGCTTAATCCCATTGCAATTGGGCGTAAGTACCAAGCGACGTTAATACCGTACATAGGGGCACTTAACGCGATCGCATCAAAGCTATGCTGTGGTGTTGTCTCTAAGTAACGGGTCGCAATGGCCCCACCCATAGAGTGAGCTAATAGATAACGCTTTTGATAGTGGTCGAGTTTAAAATGGTCGACCATAGCAGCGAGATCTACTAGGTAGTCATCAAACTCATCTACGTATCCCATTTGTTTATCGTCAATCAGGCGATTGGATAAGCCTTGACCTCGATGATCAAATGAGTAGATGTCATAACCCTGTTGGTAAAGGTCATAAAACAACTCTTGATATTTCCAAGCGGACTCAATACGCCCATTGACTACCACAATGGCTTTAGTATGCGACGCTGAGGTAAGAGAGCACCAATAGAGTGATTTTTTGTCGCTACTTTTGATATAGCCATCATTACGCTGCTGCCACAGTTCTGCAATCTGATGATTGATTGCTTGCTCAAAATTGCTCTCTTGGGTATAACGAGAATTCACAGAGCTCGAATTGACCATAAAACTACCTATTGTATGGATTGATCTTGAGTGGCGATTAATATTCGCTAGATTAAAGCAGTAGAGAGGAAATGCAATGGATACTCATGTTTGGTTGGCATATGTTGCTACCGCTATTATTTTTAGTTTAGCGCCGGGCTCTGGAACCGTAAATTCGATCAGTAATGGCTTAAGCTACGGCACTCGAAAGTCACTCGCGGCCATCGTTGGGTTACAGTTAGGCATGATTTTCCATATCATTTTAGTTGGAGCTGGCATCGGTGCATTAGTCGCGCAATCGGCATTGGCATTTTCAATCATTAAATGGGTTGGTGTGGTTTACTTGGTGTGGTTGGGTATCCAAAAGTGGCGAGATCGTTCGAGCATGGTTGCGAGAATGGGTGATGATGGTCTCTCAAGCATGACATTAATGCGTAAAGCGATACTGATCAATTTAACCAATCCTAAGTCGATAGTCTTCCTCGTCGCGCTTTTCCCTCAATTTTTAGACCCAGCGAAAGACCAACTTACTCAGCTTTTAATTCTGGGTGCCACTACGGTATTTATTGATGCGGTTGTTATGTTAGGTTACACATCATTAGCGTCACAAATGGGACGATTTATTCGCTCAGATGCCGTGATGGGTAAAATAAATAAAGTCTTTGGTTCAATGTTTATCGGTTGTGGTGCATTATTAGCGGCAGCTAAAGCGTAGCAGATCAAAATAATCAAATAGTTATATTGAGTGGATCGATGAATAACACCTATGTGGCAAGACAGCCTATTTTTAACCGAAAACAGAATACTATCGGGTATGAGCTGTTATTTCGTGACGGTGAAAATAATGCTTACCCAGCCCATATTGATTCAAACCGGGCCACTTATCGGCTGATTGTCGAAAATTTCTTATCGATAGGCGTTAATCCGACGATTCAAAGTTCGCGTTGTTTTATTAATTTCCCTCAAGCTAGCTTATTGCGTGGCTTGCCTCTGACTCTGCCTAAAGAAAGTATTGTGGTAGAAATTCTAGAGACGTGCGAACCGACGGATGAATTGCTTGAGGCGATACGTGAACTTTATCGCCGTGGTTATATTCTGGCTCTTGATGATTTTACCTTTCTTCCTGAATGGGAACGTTTTCTACAGTACGCCCATATCATTAAACTCGATATTATGGCGTTAGGCTTAGACAATGCTTGCCAAATTGTGCGTGAACAGCAGTTAAAAAGGACTAAGTGTCAGTTTCTCGCTGAAAGAGTCGAAACGGAAGCTGAATTTGAAAAAGCAAAAAACTCAGGCTTTAAGTTTTTCCAAGGTTACTTTTTTAGCAAACCTGAAGTGATGAAAACGCAATATGTCGGGCCAGAACAAGCGATTGCAATGGAACTATTTCAAGAAGTTTGTAAGCCCGGAGTTGACTTTAAACAGGTGGAAAATATTGTCGCTAAAGATGTGGCGTTGTCATATAAATTATTGCGCTTTGTTAATACGATGTCACCGCGCCTTGAAGTCACTATCTCCTCTTTTCGCCAAGCTTTAGTCTATTTAGGGCAAGATAAGCTTAAGATTTTTGTCTCTTTGGCTGTTGCGTCTTATGTTTCTGATAAGAAGCCGAAAGAGCTATACAATATGTCACTGCATCGTGCTCAATTTTGTCAATTGATGTCTCGGTATCGCCCTTTTCAAGATCATCAAGAACAAGCCTTTATGATTGGACTGTTTTCAATGCTTGATGCTCTGCTTGATCTCTCCTTAGACAGTTTGGTTGAACAACTTCCGTTAAGCCATGTTATCAAGGTCGCACTACTCAGACGAGAAGGGCCCTACGGAAGCTTACTAGCATTGGAAGAGTGTTATGAACATGCTGATTGGAGTGGCATGGAGGAGCACTGTAAAATATTAGGCTTAAATATGGATGATGTGCGCTATGAATTAGTGGCGGCACAGAAATGGAGCCAAGACATGGTCAGTCTTTCTTAATTGCTCGACGCCACCTTATCATTTTTGGATATGAATTTTTGATGACAAGAACGCACTCGCATTGACGGGTGCTTTTTTTTATCTATTATATATGGATATGCGTATATGTGAGATTTAAGTATGTTACCTCATCAATTTTTTAAAATGCTTGCGGATGAAACTCGCATGCGCTGCCTGCTAATTATTGCTCGTGAAGGCAGTTTGTGTGTGTGTGAATTAACGCAAGCTTTAGGTGAAAGCCAGCCTAAAGTATCGCGTCATTTAGCACAGTTACGTCAATCCGGCGTGCTGGTGGATGAGCGAAAAGGGCAGTGGGTGTATTACCAAGTCTCAAGCGATCTTCCTGGTTGGATGAGGAAAGTGATCACCAGCTTGAAGGAGTCAAATTGCTTGCAGCAACAGTATTTAACCGATAGTGAACGATTGAAATCGATGAGCGATCGACCTTGTGTTTAATGGATTGAATTGAGTAAAGATTGAGAGAGAAAGAGTATGACGATTAAGATTGGTATCAATGGATTTGGACGAATTGGTCGCTTGGCTTTAAGAGCGTCATTTGATTGGCCAGAAGTGGAGTTTGTGCAAATAAATGATGTGGCTGGAGATACCGCGACTTTAGCGCATTTGTTGGAATTCGATTCTATTCAAGGCCGTTGGCACCATGCTGTAACGGCTAAAGATTCAGATATTGTTATTAATGGCCATAAGGTTGCGACTTCGCAAGAGAAAGAGATTAATGCCGTTGATTGGTCTGGCTGTGATGTTGTGATTGAAGCGACAGGCGTACATCGCAAAACGGCTTATTTGAACCAGTACCTTGAGCAAGGAGTGAAGCGCGTTGTGGTTTCTGCTCCGGTAAAAGAGGACGGTATTGCCAATATCGTTGTCGGTGTGAATGACCATATTTTTGACCCTGCAGTACATAAGATTGTAACAGCTGCATCTTGTACGACGAATTGCTTGGCTCCTATCGTTAAAGTGATTCATGAAAAGTTAGGCATTGAGCAAGCCGCGTTCACGACGATTCATGATTTGACCAATACTCAAACCATTTTGGATGCACCTCATAAAGACCTACGCCGTGCTCGTGCATGTGGTATGAGTTTGATCCCAACCACCACAGGGAGTGCTACAGCAATTGTTGAAATATTCCCTGAGCTAAAAGATAAGATCAACGGTCATGCGGTACGTGTACCTTTAGCGAATGCGTCACTGACAGATATTATTTTTGATGTTCAGCGCGATACAACCGCTGAAGAGGTGAATGCGTTACTGAAAGAGGCGTCAGAGAATGAATTAAGCGGCATTCTTGGCTTTGAAGAGCGTCCATTGGTCTCTATTGATTACAAAGGGGATCAACGTTCAACGATTGTGGATGCGCTTTCAACGATGTTGGTCGGTAAGCGTATGGTGAAAATTTATGCTTGGTATGATAACGAAATGGGGTACGCGACTCGTACTGCTGAATTAGTTCGTACTGTTGGTTTGGCATAAGGAGCAAGCATCATGACAAATTCTACTGTTCACCCAACGTGGCAACTGGATGTAGAGGCGGGAGCCTTAGTGCTCACACCGTGTCCAGGTACCAAAGGGATCGATCTAGATACTTCTTTAGCCCAGCTTAAAGCTCAAGGTGTTGAAGCGATTGTCACAGCTCTTGATGATGCTGAACTGGCAAGTAAAGGCGTGAGCGAACTCGGTGAGAAGACCCAGGCTCTAGGCATGCGATGGTTTCAGATTGAAATTGAAGATGACTGTGCGCCAGGGGCTGATTTTGCCAAAAAATGGCAAGCGACAAGCCCGACCCTTCATAAGATTATAAGTAATGGAGGCAAGGTGGCGATGCACTGCATGGGGGGCTCTGGTCGTACGGGGCTATTTGCGGCGCACTTTCTATTAGAGAAAAACTGGGCATTAGAAGAGATTATTCGTGATGTTCAAGCTCTTCGTCCGGGAGCGTTTACCAAATCCGTTCAAGTTGAATACATCAACAGTGTCGCGGCTCAATAATTTTTGATTCGTTAGCGAAAAGAGCTTTAGGATCACCATGTCCCTAAAGCTCTATGAGCGACAGCTCGGGGAATAAAAGCTCCATGAACTACCTGAATCATTTTCCTTCGATAGGTATGACGTTATGTTTTCAAGCCTAAGCAAAAGCGTTCGCCAATATATATTGGTCACTTTTAATTATTGGAATTTTACATTAACCGATGGTGCGCTTCGCATGTTGGTGGTGCTCTACTTTCATGATTTAGGTTACGGAACGTTAGCGATCGCGTCTCTGTTCCTTTTCTATGAATTCTTTGGAGTGGTGACGAACCTCATTGGTGGCTGGTTGGGTGCTCGATTAGGGCTAAATCGAACCATGAATGTCGGTTTAGCAATGCAAATTATCGCCTTACTCATGCTCGCGGTGCCAAGTGGGTGGTTGACGATACCATGGGTGATGGCGGCTCAAGCATTATCAGGAATCGCCAAAGATTTAAATAAAATGAGTGCAAAAAGCGCGATCAAGACACTAGTGCCAGATAACCAACAAGGTGCGTTGTATAAATGGATTGCGATTCTCACGGGGTCTAAGAATGCACTTAAAGGTGCGGGTTTTTTCCTAGGTGGGTTGCTGTTATCGATGATTGGCTTTCAAGCCTCGGTTCTGTTGATGGCTTCTGTCCTCGCGGTGGTACTGATTGGCAGTTTATCGTGGTTAGAAAGCGATATGGGCAAAGCGAAAAATAAACCTAAATTTACTCAGATCTTCTCTAAGTCTGAACCGATCAATATTTTGTCCGCCGCGCGAATGTTCTTATTTGGAGCTCGCGATGTATGGTTTGTCGTTGCTCTGCCTGTCTACCTGGGTAGCGTGTTTGGTTGGGATCACTTGTGGGTCGGTGGTTTTCTCGCGACATGGGTGATTGCGTATGGTGTGGTTCAAGGCTTTGCCCCTAAGATCACAGGGAAAGCGCAAGGACGAGTGCCAGATGGTCATGCGGCTCTACGATGGGCAGGGTTACTTGCCATCATTACAGGGCTGATTGCTTATGCCGTACAAATCGGTTGGCAGCCACAATTAGTGATTGTATTGGGGTTGATGATCTTCGGTGCGGTATTTGCGGTCAATTCATCATTGCACTCTTACCTTATCGTGAGTTATGCCAAGGGTGATGGCGTATCAATGGATGTCGGTTTTTACTACATGGCGAATGCGATGGGCCGTTTGATTGGTACGATTCTGTCGGGTTGGGTATTCCAAGTGGCGGGGCTGGCAGCGTGTTTGTGGGTCTCGTTTGCTTTTCTATTGGTGACGACACTCATTTCACTCAAACTCCCGACACTTTCGAAAGATAGAGCCATTCAGTAGGGGATCTTATTGGTTGGCATTGAGTGATGAAGAAGCCGCGTATGGTTATCCTACGTGGCTTTTTTTCTATTCATCGTAACGAGCACCAATTGGATAATTGAATTTACTCGTTATGCTCTCGACTTAGCGCTTTTAAGATCAGTTGCAGTGCTGGTTGTAAGCTCGTTGTGGCGGGGTAACATAGCCCTAAGCGGCGAAACATTCTTGGTCCATTGAGCGGGCGAGTGATCAGTTTTTGAGAGGCTTCTAATACCCCTGTTGGCAGAAATGAAATACCTAATCCAGACTGCACCAAGTGCATGACTTGAGTTTTGTGTTCTGCTTTTGCCACCATATTCAGGGCGAGTCCATCACAAGCCAGTAGTCCAACGGTTTGTTGATGCGCTTGGCAAGGTGGACACTCAATAAAATCGTGCTGGTGGAGTTGATATGGCTCGACACTCTCTTGTTCGGAAAGTGGGTGATCAGGCAACATACAAAGAACGTAGTCCTCATCCCATAGCGGTAGGAATATCTCATCTTCCCCCTGAAATAGATCTAGGGTGATTCTCGCATCGCACTCTGCATCATGATCGACAATCTCTATCAGTAGGTTTGGGATCTGCTGAGTTAATCTTTTGAGCAGTTTTGCCATTTCAAGCTGGCTGATATCAGGGAAATTTGCCAGCTTGATCGGTAAGCATTCGGTTCTTTCTTGGAATAAGCTAGGTAACTTATTTATGTCATTAAGTAAACGAATGGCAAGAGGGTAGAGGTAATGCGCCTCATCAGTGAGGTCGACCCCTTTTTTATGTCGAACAAAGAGCGACGTATTTAACTCTTCCTCTAGCTGTTTTACGGCATTTGAAATGGAGGGTTGAGAGACAAAACAACGTTCAGCCGCTGCCGTGATATTTTTCTCTTCATAAACAGCAACAAAGCTGCGTAACAGGCGTAAGTCCATCCTCATTCCTTTTCTAAAAATCAAACCATAAGTTTAACTTATCATAACTCTAAGAAAACGATATTTATCATTTACTCTTGTTATCCATATAGTAGCGCCATCCACACAAAACGTGTGACTCAAACAAGATAGGAAGAATCAGAATGTCTAAATTAATCGTCGTTACAGGTGCAAGCTCTGGTATTGGTGAAGCAACAGCGAAGCAACTTTCATCTGAAGGTTTTTCATTACTACTTCTTGCTCGTCGCGTTGAAAAACTAGAAGCATTAAACCTACCAAACACACTTTGTCGTCAAGTAGATATCACAGATCTAGAAAGCTTCCGCAGTGCAGTTGCTGAAGCAGAAGAAAAATTCGGCCCAGTTGACGGTTTAGTTAACAACGCTGGTGTGATGCTGCTTGGTAATGCTGATGTTCAAGATCCAGCAGAATGGAAGAAAATGTTTGACGTGAATGTACTTGGTCTTCTAAACGGTATTCACCTAGTTCTAGAGAAAATGAAAGCGCGTAAAACAGGTACGGTTATCAACATCAGTTCTGTTGCAGGTCGTAAAACATTCCCAAGCCATGCGGCTTACTGTGGTACTAAATTTGCGGTTCATGCTATTACTGAAAACATCCGCGAAGAAGTGGCAGATGATAGCGTACGCATGATCACGATTGCACCAGGTGCGGTAGAGACAGATCTTCTTAGCCACACAACTAACGAAGATATTATTTCTGGTTACCAAGAGTGGAAAGAAGGCATGGGTGGTGCAATTGCTCCTCAAGATATCGCTAATGCCATCAGCTACGCTTACAACCAACCACAAAATGTCTGTGTACGTGAAATCGTGATTGCTGCGACTCGTCAACCTGCATAATTTTTTGCAACCGACATAAGCTTTTACTTATCGCTGACCTTGTGTATTCACAGGTCAGCTTTTTTGTTGTTATAGTTTGATGACGCCACTTATTCGGCTCGACTACAGGTCATCAATTTATATGAGACAAAGAGTTCAATTTTTCGATTTATTGCGATGTGTGGCAGCGATTGCCGTTATTGCCATTCATGTACTCGCCCCTTACCGTTCTGAGTTAGGTTCGATTCCATTCGACCAGTGGTTAACGGCGGTGAGCATTAATAGTGTGAGTCGTTGGGCTGTCCCAGTGTTTATTCTTATCACTGGTGCATTAATGCTGAGTGATACACGCCCTTTTGATGCGAAGTATTATGTCAAAAGACGCTTAGGAAAAGTGCTGCTTCCTTTTATTATTTGGTCTCTTTTCTACACTTATCTTTCAGGCTGGTCGGCTGCAGGGTTTGATGGTGCGGTGAGTTGGGATGTACTGCTTAATAGTTACCACCATTACACTTACTACCATTTAGGCTTCTTTTACTACTTTATTCCACTCTATTTTGTGATCCCATTCCTGCAGATCTTTGTCAGGAAAACAGACGACTCCGCCATATATGCGTATACCGCAATATGGTTACTGACCACCACGCTATTTCTATTTCAAATTGATGGCCCTTGGAGTCACCAGTTATGGCTTTATAGTGGGTACTTACCATTGGGGTATCTGCTGTTTAAAAAAGTGCCGTTAAATAAAATGACCCTCTTCCTTTCGGTAGCGCTAGGGATCATTGCTTTGGTTGCAACGATTGCAATGGTGGTTTCAGGAAGTATCACTGCTGAAAAATATACGGTAGGGCGCTGGTTATCTTACAAAACGCTGAATACGGTTTTAGCGGCGAGCATGGTGTTTGTGGTGTGTCGTTATTATGGTGAAAGGTTATCTCAGCGTAGTCATCAAGTGGTGAGTTTCATTAGCCAACATAGTTTAGGGATTTATATTCTCCATCCGATTTTTTTATGGCCGATGAAAGCGTTTAACTGGCATCAAGGCCATCCTGCTTGGGTTATCCCTCTGTGGGTCATCATTGGAGGCGCTGGTGCCTTAGGGTTAAGTTGGTTGTTGTTTCGTTCAGCCAAAACGCGCTGGTTATTACCATAGATAGCGAGTGCGATTAATAAAGGTGCTTAGCTTTCTCTCTGTTTCGCAAAATGTAGAAAGCGAGTTCCTTGGTATGTCATCACTCCTTTATCCCCTGGTTGAAGTGCATGGAAGTAGTGAATGCCAACTTGAAATTCTCGTTTTAATCCCATGCGGCCTCGCTGTACATAAATCCAATACTCTTGGTCATCTTCTCCTGGCTGAGCGTCTTCTATCTGAATGGATTGCTTATCAAGAATCGTTACATTCGCAGTTTGTTCTGGTGCATTCTCACCTTGAATATGTTGTTGGTAGAATCGACTGAACCCCCAACCTGCGAGGATAGCTAAAGTAATAAGAGAGAGTAAAAGTGAGACTGGCATGGTGATGACCCCTATTGTAATAAGTCTATATTCTATATGGAGAAGTGCTCTGAAAGTCGGACTTTGATATTTATCTGCGATTTTACTTAGACATGGGGAGTTATTTTTCGGCTCACTTCACAATCTTTGGTGTGGTATATGCATCGTATTTACTCAAATTTACGCTTAAGTGCTCGAAAATGTGTTCTATTTATAGAAGAATGGAAAGTAGCTCGACTAGAATTATGATGAGTTAAGGAGAACTGCGATGTCTGATATTGAGAAAGTCGTCACGCGCACTCGAAAGATCGAGAAGCTGTTGAGAGTTCAATACCATGCCGATGGAAAGGGTTTGCATCAACTGATTACCAGTAGTGAAGAGAGGTTACCTCACGACGTTATCGGTAAGTTGAGATATATCGCGACGATTCGTAATAAGATTGTTCACGAGGATAATTATAAGCTTGATGACCGAAAACAGTTTTTATCGGTGTGTGATGAATGTGAAAGAGAGTTAACCCCTAGAAGTAGCCGATTCATTTGGCGAGTTGTGGTGTTATTGATGGGGCTGATCACTTTTGCAGCATTGGGTGTTTATTACTTACACTGGGATGAATTAATGAATCATCTTTCATAATAATGAGAATAAAACAAAAAAGGGACGCAATCGCGTCCCTTTTTGTATTTTTGATAGTACTGATTAGTACATCATTGGCAGTGTCATTAGGCCAACAACTACTGCGATCATTACAAGCCCTTGTTTTTGCGACGAAGAAATCATAACACTGCTCCTTTGTTTGGTGGATGTTCTCTATGTCTTTAACAATAGCATTACTTTGGTGGTTTGATCAACTAATTTGTTGTCAAGCTTTCGTAAATATACATTATCTACCCAGTAATCTTGTTTATATCCTTACTTTTTTTGTATTTTTGATGTGTTTTTTATTTGTGCGTTAAGTCTAAAAAACATACGCCAATGGTTTTAACTTGTTGTTTTTGTTGGTGGTATTTAGTGTTTTTATTGTGTTAATAGATGTAAAGTTTGCTTAATTGCGCTTTCCTTATCTGAATCTTGTTTTGGTCGGTAAATGATACTTTTGATTATTCCTGTTGGCTCTGTTTGTAAGGTGAGTGTCAAAAAAAAGATGCAATGACAATAAATCGTCATCAATTACATTGTTTTGTTGGCTCTGGATAGGTTGTGGAGTCTGTCTCTGTGTAAGTTGTTATTTTTGTTTTAACTATATGAAATTAATAATTATTTGTTGGGTGTTTCTGGTTTTTTTTAGGATTTCAAAGGACAAAAGTAGGCATGACCATGCTCGCAGATGGAGGTTGCTAGAGAGTAAGCGCTGTAATCGTTTGCTTTTGGTGTTTTACTTTAATTTTTGAGCCGAAGAGGCCGCTATAAAAGGCTTGAGCGTTGTGAGGAATACGCGGCTAGATTATTTATAAACTCGTAATGCCAATAAATACTTATTCACAATCAAGATCCAACTTTTTCTCTATATCGCTTTACATCAAATCATAGCTCCCTAGACTGACGGCGATGAATCATCAGAGGTAATGATATGTGGAGTTGGCTAGCTGTTAGCCTATCAGGCTATATTTGTATTTCGGCCGCTAATCGAGGCGAGCGAACTCACTCTTTAGCAGCGAAAGTATTTACGCTGTTGTTACTGATTTTGATTGTTTTGACCGAAGTTCAGACTCAAAGCACTGCGTTCTGGATGGTTTCGGGTTTAGCGCTCTTCATGTTCTCAGATGTATTGCACGTACTGACAGAAAAAAGAGTCTTACCTTTTATTGGCTTTCTGATTGCGCAAATATGCTATAGCAAACTATTTTGGTTGCAGCTTTCTGGCGATATTGTGTGGTGGTTACCTGCATTGTTGTTGGCGACCAGTATCGTGGCGTTTCTGTTGCTTCTTCCCCAACTTGATAGTTTTCTATTTCCAGCCACAATTATGGGGATTGTCTTAATACAGTTAAGCTGGGCGAGTGGAGAGTTGTGGTTACTAGAACCCACGCTAGGGCATAGTCTTGGGTTTATTGGCTGTTTTATTCTTATTTTTTCGGGGTTAATGTTTGTTATTAACAGTTATCGAAAGCCAATAAGAGGTGCGAACTACTGGATATCAGGTAGTTATTTTCTTGCTCACGCGCTTATTGTGTCTTCTATCATTTTCTAAAATTAAACTGTGATAAATCAAAACAGAGTATTGATAATTCGCTATGCTGTGTGCCTCAAAATAGGAGTGAATAAAATGACTGAAGTTCATGGCCATAATGTGCTGAATTTATTAAACGAAACCCCAATGTCTAAAGAAGACCTACATGCACATGTTGCAGCTGAACATGGTCAAGATACTCGCTTTTGTACTTGTCAGCACAGCGACCTTACATTAGATGATCTGCTTGAGTTCCTACTATCAAAAGGAAAGCTGGTGGAAGTGGATGGAAAACTGGCAACAAATACAGAGCGTGTTTGTCATCACTAATACGTTTTCATTCTAAATAGTATTCCCGCTTTTAGCATCGAAAAGCCAGAATTAGGCTGTTATACTGCGCCAATTCTGGCTTTGTGAGACTATCTTCATGGAAATCTTATCTGCTGCAACCATGTTGTTCCTTATTATGGATCCACTTGGTAACTTGCCTATCGTTTTATCGATCCTAAAACACTTAGATCCAAAGCGTAGAAGAATGGTTTTAATTAGAGAGCTTTTCTTTGCTCTAATTATTCTCATGGTCTTTCTATTTGCAGGTCAGGGGATCTTGAGTTTCCTTCACGTCCAGCCTGAAACATTAAGTATTTCTGGTGGTATCATTCTATTTATCATTGCGATTAAGATGATATTCCCGCAAGCAGGAAGCATTACTGGTTTGGCGGCGGGTGATGAACCTTTCATCGTACCAATGGCCATTCCCATGATTGCTGGGCCATCGGTTCTTGCATCTTTGCTTCTGCTTTCAAGTAAAGAGCCCGATAGACTTTTTGACTGGTCTATCGCTGTGTTACTCGCTTGGGGGGCTACTTTCTTTATTTTGATGTTCTATAACTTCTTCCATAAATTACTTGGTGAGAAGGGACTGAAAGCCATTGAGCGACTCATGGGGCTCATGCTAGTGATGATTTCAACTCAAATGTTCCTCGATGGTGTGAAGCTTTACCTAGGCTAGACTACGAATAGAGTGTATTGAATAAAAAAACGGAGCTCGATAATGAGCTCCGTTTTTATTTGGTACGATGAAAGATCACATCATATGTTTACGACGTATATCCAGCAGAGCGAAAATACCAAAGAAAAGAATCGACCATCGTTCCCAGCGACTCATTTTGACTTTATCGCCGAAAGCTCCAATGAAGATAAGCATTTGCAAGCCATGCATAATGAACAGAAAGGCCGTCATGATATATAGAGCAATGGCTGCTTTGCCTGGGAAAGGCTGAAAAATATTAAACAGCAATACAAACCACACAAAAGCAATAGACGCTTTCGCTAATAAAATTAGAATTTTCATTCAGTTACCCTTTCAAATAATCGATAGCAAACTTGGCCTGCGGTTTTCTCGCGGTGTAAGTTCCAATGCTGAGGTATCCCCTCTAACAGCAGCTTTTTTTCTGTCTCAATATAGATCATCGCGCCATCACTGAGCCAACCATTTTGCTCTAAAAGTGTAACGGTTTCTGTCAGTAAGCCTTTATGAAAGGGAGGATCAATAAAAACCACATCATAAGGGGTACCTGATTGGCCTAAAAAAGCTAAAGCATCGGTTTTTACTGCCGTTATGTTATTGGCTTTCAACGCGGTGATGTTAGTCTTAATCTGTTGGAAAGCCGCAGGGTTTAACTCCAATAAGGTCACTTTGTCTGCTTGACGAGAGGCGGCTTCAAAACCTAGCCCTCCTGAACCAGAAAAAACATCCAAGCAGTTAGCATGTGGGATATCTTGTGCTAACCAATTAAATACCGTTTCTTTCACACGATCGGTCGTTGGTCGTAGACCTTCAGCATCATGGACAGGAAGTTTTCTGCCTCTCCATAAGCCACTAATGATGCGCACAAAGCCAGTTGAAGGCTTTTTTTGTGATGTGTTTTGCTGACGACGTCTTACCATAGATTTTTTGACCGCTAATAAAGTGATACTATACCGAGCCCCATGACATTGGAGTGGGTGTTAAACAAATTTGTAATGGTGAAGTGTAGCAAGCTAAATGAAAAATTTTCACTGCTTTATCATTTTTCTTTGTCGAAAAGGCAGAGAGTTGTAATTATTTAAGTAGATCTAGGAAGCTCCTCAGATGACAGAAAAAAAGAAGCGCGGATTACTCTCGTGGCTTGGCTTTGGTGATGATGATCAAAAAGCCCCAGTAGAAAAGCAAGAGATTGAAGAGTCAGCATTAGAACAAGAAGCCGTTGAGCAAGAACTTGCCCAGCAGGAATTGGTCGATGAGCTTAAAGAAGAGGTTTCTGAGGTTGAAGAAACTACACAAAATAGTATTGAAGAAGAGACGACTGCAGATAATGCTGACCTAGCAGAAGCAGAAGCAGAAGCAGAAGCAGAAGCAGAAGCAGAAGTCAGAGTTCAAGAGCAAGAGAAGCCAACAGAAAGCTTTTTTGCACGCCTAAAACGCAGCTTAAGCCGCACGAAAGCCAATATTGGTGCTGGGTTCTTTGGCTTGTTTAAAGGCAAAAAAATCGACGAAGATCTTTTTGAAGAACTCGAAGAACAGTTGCTTATTGCTGATGTGGGAATGAACACCACAGTAAAAATTATCGAAAACCTAACGGAAAAAGCATCGCGTCAAGATTTGAAAGATGGTGAAGCGTTATATGGCCTATTAAAAGAAGAGATGTCAGACATCTTGACTCAAGTCGACCAACCACTAGAAGTGGATACCACCAAAACACCTTACGTTATTTTGATGGTGGGTGTGAATGGTGTTGGTAAAACCACGACGATTGGCAAACTTGCGAAGCAGTTCCAAGGCCAAGGTAAAAAAGTCATGCTTGCGGCGGGTGATACTTTCCGAGCGGCAGCCGTTGAACAACTGCAAGTTTGGGGTGAGCGTAACGACGTTCCTGTGATCGCGCAACATACCGGAGCAGACAGTGCTTCTGTTATTTATGACGCCATTGAAGCGGCGAAAGCGCGTGGTGTTGATGTTGTGATCGCCGATACCGCTGGTCGTTTACAGAATAAGAGCAACCTGATGGAAGAGTTGCGTAAGATTGTTCGAGTGATGAAGAAAATTGATGATTCAGCACCGCACGAAATTATGCTAACCCTTGATGCGGGTACAGGACAAAACGCAATTAGCCAAGCAAAGTTGTTTAGTGAAGTTGCGCCAGTAACCGGTATCACATTGACTAAATTGGATGGCACAGCAAAAGGCGGCGTTATCTTTGCGATTGCAGACCAATTCCAGATCCCTATCCGTTTTATTGGTGTGGGTGAAGGCATTGACGATTTACGTCCGTTTGAAACTCAAGATTTTATTGAAGCGCTATTTAGCCGAGAAGAGTAATAGTTCGCCGTTAATGGTGACTAACTTGTAAGAGGATATATTCGGTGATCAAATTTCAACAAGTGAGTAAAGCTTATCGCGGTGGGCGACAAGCATTGCAGAAAGTGGATTTTCATTTACGTCGCGGTGAAATGGCGTTTTTGGGGGGGCATTCTGGTGCAGGTAAAAGTACCTTGTTGAAATTGATCTGCGCGATTGAAAGACCAACTGATGGCAAAATCAGTTTTAATAATCACGACATCACGCGAATCCCAAACAAAGATATCCCATTTTTGCGTCGTAACATTGGTATTGTCTTCCAAGAACACCGCTTGTTAATGGATCGCAGTGTATTTGAGAACGTCGCGCTACCAATGCGAATTGAATCTATCTCTGAAAATGAGATAAAACGCCGAGTGTCGGCAGCATTAGATAAAACCGATCTATTAGATAAAGCGCGTTGTTTGCCAAGCCAACTGTCTGGCGGTGAGCAACAGCGCGTTGGCATTGCACGAGCAGTGGTTAACCGACCAACGCTACTATTGGCCGATGAACCTACTGGTAACTTAGATACAGAACTTTCCAGCCGAGTGCTTAAGCTGTTTGAAGAGTTTAATCGTGCAGGTGTCAGCATTCTATTAGCGACGCATGATGTCAGCCTTGTGAATTCTCGACCTCAGTATCGTCACTTAGAGTTGAATCAAGGTTTTTTGAGTGAGGTCGAAGATTATGGCCGCTAATCGTCGTAATAAAAAAGTCCAAAATAAATCTCGAACGGGCTACCGACCAAAAACAGATGGTTTCATTCGCATCCATATCAACCAAGCAAAATCCTCATTTTCAGCATTGTGGAGCCGCCCTTTAGGCAACTTATTAACCCTAGCCGTTATTTCAATGGCGTTGAGCATGCCAGCTTGTCTTTACTTATTGGGTAAAAATATTTCAGTTGCGGCACAAGATGTTACGGGCTCTTCGCAAGTGAGTGCTTATATAGAAGAAGGAATGCCAGACGCCCGGGTCATGGTGCTTAAAGATGAAATTGAACGATGGGATGTGGTGGCGGGGGTCGAATATATCTCTCCACAACAAGGTCTCAGTGAATTAAGTCAGTATTCTGGTTTTGATCAAGCGATCAGTCTGCTTGATGACTACGCCTTGCCCGGTGTCCTTGTTATTACTCCTAATGTGAGTGATAACACAGAAGTAAAAGGTATCGCTAAGCAGGTTCAAGCGAAACAAGAAGTGACAGATGTGCGTTTGGATGAAGATTGGTTGGCGCGGTTGAGTGCCATTCAGACGTTAGCTACGGCAATCGTCATTGCATTAACGATTTTGATGGTTGGTGCCGTATTTTTGATTGTAGGTAATACATTACGCTTTAATGTATTGGCGAATAAAGATGAAATCCAAACCATGAAGCTTATCGGTGCGACTGATAGCTTTATATTACGCCCATACCTTTATTCAGGAATGTGGTTTGGTCTGTTAGGTGCGGTAAGTGCGTGGGTATTAACCGCATTAATAACCGTATTACTTAACAGTACTGTCGCCGATCTTGCTCGGCTTTATGACAGTCAATTTCGATTAATAGGCTTGAGTTGGGATGAGTCCTTATTGTTGCTCATGCTTGGGACGTTACTCGGTTGTATGGCTGCGAAGCTTTCTGCACAAAGGCACCTAAAAGAAATTGAACCTGTATAAGTGAATGGGGTCATATTTAAACAATAAGTAAGCTCTGTGGTTTATTTATTGACTTGTATCAGGGGAAAGTTTATGCATAATAACTTCCCCCAACTTGAATCCTGTTCATTTTAGGTTCAAGATAGGCGGTTAGAATACTCAATCGATGTAAGTTTAATCGATTCGAAGTAGGTAATACTCCAGATCAGAGATTGATGAGGAATTGAATGACAAAGCAAGCATACCCAATGGCTCTAGTCACACAAGACAGTTTAGACAGCTATATTCGTTCTGCTCACAGCTACCCAATGCTGACACCAGAAGAAGAGCGCAGTCTAGCTGAGCGACTACATTACAAGGGTGAAATCGATGCAGCGAAAGGTTTGATCCTTTCTCACCTTCGATTTGTTGTCCATGTGGCTCGTGGTTATTCCGGTTACGGACTGCCAATGGCCGACCTTGTCCAAGAAGGTAACATCGGTTTGATGAAAGCGGTAAAACGCTTTAACCCAGAAGTGGGCGTCCGACTGGTCTCTTTTGCTGTTCATTGGATTAAAGCTGAAATCCATGAGTATGTATTACGTAACTGGCGTATCGTAAAAGTAGCAACGACAAAAGCTCAGCGTAAATTATTCTTTAATCTACGTAAGTCAAAAAAACGCTTAGGTTGGTTTAATAATGGTGAAGTTGAGACGGTAGCGAAAGAGTTGGGTGTCGACCCTTCTGAAGTTCGTGAAATGGAATCTCGCTTGGCTGCTCAAGATCCAACGTTTGAAATGCCTTCTGACGATGATGATTCAGCTTCTGCTTATACTGCTCCTGTTCTGTATCTTGAAGATCATGCTTCAGATGTTGCAGAAAACATTGAGGCGGATAACTGGGAGTCGCATACTAATAACCGCTTAGGGCTCGCTTTGGCTACTCTTGATGAGCGCAGTCAGCATATCGTGCGATCTCGTTGGTTAGAAGATAATAAATCGACCTTGCAAGAGTTGGCCGAAACTTACAGTGTTTCTGCCGAACGAATTCGCCAACTAGAAAAAAATGCCATGAAGAAATTGAAACTGGCGGTTGGAGAGTTCTAACGACCTCAAACAAATATTATGAAAAAGCCGAGATCATTTGATCTCGGCTTTTTTGTGGGTGATCGAAAATAAATCGAAATAAGATCGTATATGACAACTTTACCTGTGGGTAAGTCTGTGGGGTAATTCTTCAACAGTAGTGAAAAAGCAGGGTGTATCAAGGCAGGAGAGCGGTTTGTCTTGTGGGGATACTTTCCATCTTACACACAAATAAATAAGGATCATTACTATATATAGTGGATCTAATTTGTAGGTAACACTTTATCAACGCAATCCACAGCTTTATCCACAAACGATGGTTTTTTGAACGTTAGTGGATAACCCTACTGAGTGTCTGTGCTTGTTTGTCTTGGGATAGGTTACAATGACTAAATAATAATTAGCCTAAGAGAAAGTCAATGGAACAGTTTCAACACATTAATGTTCAAGATGCCAACAACCTGATAGATCAGAAAGGCGCTCGCCTTGCCGACATTCGAGACCCACAGTCTTTTGCTGTTGCTCATGCGAAGTCGGCTTACCATTTGACCAATGACAGTATGGTTTCCTTTATGGATGAAGTAGAATTTGAACAGCCTATTTTAGTTATGTGCTACCACGGAATTAGTAGCCAAGGTGCGGCACAATATCTAATTAACCAAGGCTTTGAACAAGTTTATAGTGTCGATGGTGGGTTTGAAGCTTGGCACCGTGCACAGTTACCAATAGAGAATCACTAAATGATAAGACTGATCACATTAAATAATCCTCGAGTTGCCCAATCGTTCATTGATTATATGGCAACGCGTCAAATTGAAGTTCAGATGATGCCTGAAGGAAGTGGTCAGTTTGCATTGTGGCTCAGGGATGCGCAATTTCAAATTGAGGTCGAATCTGAACTGAATCAATTTTTGCAAAACCCTCAGCAGAGTAAATACCAAGCTGCATCGTGGGATGTGGCTGAAACGAGAAAGAACGTACTACATTATCCAATGCCAAGCATGCTAGCCATGATAAAAGCAAAGGCTGGACCTTTTACTCTTGTGATTATGCTGACTTGTATTGTCGTTTTTATTTTGCAACAAGTTGGTTTTGGACAGCAGATATTCTCTGCTTTGCATTTCCCCGCAATTGAAGGACAACAATGGCAAATTTGGCGTTGGTTGAGCCATGCTGTATTGCATTTTTCTGTCATGCACATCGCATTTAATGTGCTGTGGTGGTGGCAACTCGGCGGCGATATTGAGAAAAAGCTGGGCGCGTTCAAGCTCGCCCAGATATTCGTCATTTCTTCCGCTTTATCAGGAGCCGGGCAATACTGGATTGAAGGGGCTAATTTTGGTGGGCTCTCAGGGGTTGTGTATGCATTGGTTGGCTACTTATGGGTCTTTGGCACTCGTGCGCCACATCAAGGTTTATCGATTCCAAAACCAATCGTGGGGTTCATGCTGGTATGGCTCGTTCTGGGGTTTGTTCAACCATTTATGGCGATAGCAAATAGTGCACACTTAGCAGGTTTGCTCAGCGGTGTTGTTCTTGCCTACATCGACAGTGCTAAATATAAGAAAGCGTAATAGCCTTTCTGTTGGGTTTGAATATAAAAAAAGCGACATGAAGTCGCTTTTTTGGTTCTTTCATCGGTAGAGACCTCATTGGTCTAGAGCTAATAGAAGGTTTATTAATAGAAAGCTTTACTGGTGACGCGTTTTATTGATAAAGATATTTTGTGAAAAGTAGATCGGCGATTAACGTTTTTCCCGTTTCAGGGAGTAAAATCGTATTTAGGTGATCAACTAACACTTTTCTCAAATCTTCACGTCCTGAGAGTGATTTTACGGTATCTTCTGATTGTTGGCCAAGTAGCTCAATAACAGCATCACGAATTAATGGTTGGTGAAGCTCCACCGTCGCTAAGTCTGCTGAATTAGCGACCATGATATCGATACGAACTTGAATATAGCCAAGCTTCTTACCTTTGGTATGAAAATTGGTTGTTAGATCCGGTTCTAATGTAAAGTAAGCCAATGTTGGAGCCGCTTCTTCTTCCGCAACGGTTGGGAGCGACATAAGAACGCTGAATGCGAGAAGTATCTGGGTTATATAACGTTTATACATAGTGCTAACTTTTCTTTCTCTTATCTCGATATTCGAAACGCCTTTGTCTTGGTACAATGGAGAGTCAAAAATTTATAATAAACAATATGGTCAGAGTGACCACTCATTGAAGCTTTATTGTACGATATAAAGCCACTAATTGAATACTAGTATGAATCAACTTACAGCACCTTATCTATCTTATTTATTAGAGGTAGAGTGGCAAAAAATAGAAAATTTCGTGTTCCCGAGTGAATTTGCCAAGCAATGGCTTTTAGAGCAAGGATCACTTTCACGTCGATTAGGTGAACATTGTCAGAATTTGACGGTTGAACTGTTACATAACCAGATTGTTGATATGTCCGTACTCAAGGATGACGAAACGAGCTTATTATCTCCTCAAGAATGTTTATTACGAGAAGTGGTGTTGAGTGGTGATAAACAAGCTTGGGTTGTAGGTCGAACACTGATCCCACGTTCAACATTGATTGATCAGCAGTATGATTTAGCAAGGCAAGGGGATATCCCATTAGGGCTGACCGTGTTCAGTGCTGATGCCGTTAAGCGTGATGGCTTGCAAGTGGGAGTTATTATGACTCCTGATGGTCCACTATTGGCTCGTCGCTCTCGGTTATGGATGAACCATAAGCCGATGCTCGTGGCTGAACTATTTTTACCGACATCCCCAATTTACTCTAAGGAGAGAGTGTAAATGACAGCATCGAAAGCTCGCGCCTATTGGCAGTTGATGCGTATGGACAGACCGATTGGAACCTTGTTGCTCTTATGGCCGACCCTCTGGGCATTAATTATTTCAGCACAAGGCATCCCAGATGTAAGCGTGCTTGTGGTATTTGTTGCTGGTGTGATTCTAATGCGTGCTGCTGGTTGTGTGATTAATGATTTTGCTGATCGCAAAGTCGATGGGCATGTAAAAAGAACCAAGTCACGTCCATTACCCGCAGGAAAAGTGAGCTCGAAAGAGGCGGTAGGGCTGTTTTTAGTGCTCGCAGTGGTCTCTTTTCTGCTGGTATTAACCATGAACCCACTCACCATTCAGCTCTCTTTTGTCGGGCTTGTGTTAGCGTTCATCTATCCATTCATGAAACGCTTTACCCACTTACCACAACTGTTCCTCGGTTTGGCATTCAGTTGGGCGATTCCTATGGCTTGGGCTGCACAGTCTGGTGAATTACCGACGTTAGTGTGGTTTGTCTTTGGTATTAATGCACTATGGACAATTGGCTACGATACTCAGTATGCCATGGTGGATAGAGATGATGATCTTAATATCGGCATCAAATCGACGGCTATATTATTCGGTCGTTTTGATAAGATGGCGGTAGGGTCTTTTCAGTTAATATCGCTAGCGATGCTGATTGTGCTGGGTAACTGGTTAACGCTAGGGGCGAGTTATTATTGGGCATTGTTAATCGTTGGCGCTCTGTTTGTCTATCAGCAGCACCTAATTCGTCATCGAGATCGTGATCTCTGCTTTCAAGCTTTTTTGAATAATAACTATGTCGGCATGCTTGTCACATTGGGTTTGTTTATTGCTTACTGGTAATCAAAAGCTATAGAAAGATAGAAAGATAGAAAGATAGAAAAAAGGCATCCCTCGGTAGGATGCCTTTTTGCTCATGGTGTTACCAACGCTCACTTAAGCGTGGTAAGCACTTTCTTGAATGGTTAGGCGTATCTCTGGGTAAAGCATAGAAAACAGTAGATTAGAGAATTCACGCGTTTTCTCTAAGTCACAGTTACCATCTTGGTCGAGATAATCTTGTTCTTTCAATGTATTGAACATCGCAGAGAACACGCCTTTATCGAAGAATTCTGGTGCATTGATACCGTGTAGGCGACCTAAGCGCTGAGCGATATCTTGGCTCTTCTGTTCTAAATCTGATTTACCTAGCTCAGGGTTTGATACCAATAAGTTCATCGTAATCGAGTAGCGTTGTAGCGTTTCTGTAATCGTGCGTCCTAGCAGCATTAACGTCTGGCTATTTGATTCATTGATTGAGATGACATCGTCATCAATCGTGAGCATTTTCTGTTGAGAAAGTTCATTCACAATCGCCGTTACTACGCCATCTAACTGCTCATCTTCATAGCTTAAGAACAGCTCTTTCTTTAAGAAAGGATAAATGTTCGCAACATTCTCTTGGACTTGTTGAATCGATAAGTGGCGATGACGAATCAACATCTGTGCAATGAGCGAAGGCAAGGCAACTAAATGAATGATGTTATTGCGATAGTAAGTCATCAAAATCGACTGGTTGCGATCGAGTGAAATGATGTCACCCATGCTGTCAGATTCGATTACAAACTTATTCAGTGACTCCGCGTGTTTCACTAACTCAGCCGCAGTCTCACTTGGAATTGTACTGGTTGCTGAGTAAGGAATATTTCTTAAGATCGATAGATAACAGTCAATCTGAGAGATCAATGAATCACGAGATAATGCACGCTGACGAGAAGCCAATAGAGCGGTGGCACATAAAGTTAACGCGTTGGTGGCAGCAGCATCATTGATATGCGTCATCATCTTAGTGGCAAGTTGATTAACCACAGGGTTTAGCCATTGTGGTTTGGTTGTGCCCATCGCATCAATATCTTTATTCCACTCAGGAGCATGCTCATTTAGGTATTGATTCAGAGGGATCGGCTCACCAAAGTTAACGTACCCTTGGCCGAAATTACGCAGTTTACGAATGGTTCGTAGAACTAAACTCGCATTCTCTTTCTCTTTGCGTTTACCGCGTAGCTCTTTGGCGTAAGTGCCCACTTCCATTACGTGCTCGTAGCCGATGTAAACCGGAACTAACGTAACAGGGCGATCCAATCCACGGAGCATGGCTTGAATCGTCATCGCAAGCATACCCGTTTTCGCTTGCAGTAAACGGCCAGTACGAGAGCGTCCACCTTCACTGAAGTATTCGACAGAGTAGCCTTTAGTGAACAACTCTGCTAAATACTCACGGAAAATAGTCGAATATAATTTATTGCCTTTAAAGCTACGGCGAATAAAGAATGCGCCACCACGGCGGAAAATAGGACCCGCAGGGAAGAAGTTTAAGTTAATACCAGCGGCAATATGTGGTGGAACCATACCTTCATGATAAAGCACATAAGAGAGTAGCAAGTAGTCCATGTGGCTGCGGTGACAAGGAACATAAACGATTTCATGTCCATCTTGTGCTAAACGACGCACGGTTGCCGCATTATTAATATTTAGACCTTGATAGATTTTATTCCATACCCAGCCCAATATTTTTTGACCATTTCGGATGAGCGAATATGAGAAGTTCGCAGCAATTTCATCCATGATCGCTTGTGCTTCTTTGCGCACTTTCTCTATCGGGATGTTTTTGGCTTGTGCTTCTTCTTCAATCGCTTTCTCAATAACCGCTGATTTCAGTAAGCGATCAAACAGCACCATGCGATTAGGTAAGTTAGGGCCAGATGCTGCCAGTTTTTGGCGAGAAAAGTGAATTCGAGCCACTCGAGCTAATTTGTGCGCGATAGTTTCGTCGGTGCCGTGGGTATCTGCCATATGGCGTAGTGATACCACAGGGCTAAAGCGAACGAGGCAGTCTCGGCCAGATACGATAACGGCTTTCGCTTTTTGTAAACCATTCATCGCTTGCAAGTACGGCTTCTGTTTATCTTCTTTACCTGGCTTGCGACCCCAAAGTACCGTCGCAGGGATAACCTGTACGTCTAACTCAGAATCCAAGCTATGTAATTTTAGTAGCTCTGAGAATAACGAAATTGAATCACTTGGAACATGCTGATCATTTTGAACAATCGTAGGTCGTGATGAGATAAACACAAAACGTTTAAAGGATTGGCCATTGATCTCTAAAGGTGAAAGTGGATCGGGTAGCCCGAACTCTAGAGCATGTTTTTGAAGAGTCAGTAGGTCGACACTGGAGCGAAAAGGCAATGCATAAACAATGGGTTTATTGATATCAATACTATGGTCTTCAATAGGATTTGAAGGAATAGCCGTTCCTTTTACCAATAATGACATGGGTAATTTTAGTAATGAACGTGAGAAAGAGTGCCCTGAAGACATAAAGGTTCGCAGCCTCGAAAGTTATAAAAAATACATAGGCGTATCTTTACTTTCAACCACATAAGACAGAAAGACTTAGGAAAAAAATAGAGATAGGCATAAGCGTTAAATTTAAGCGATGCAAGAATACCAGAAACTGGTCGAACCTTTTAATGGTATTAGTCATGTGAGCATCAATTAATGTAAAAGTATTCACTCACTAAATTTAAGTATACGCGATAACGGGTTAAAAAATATTAAACCATCGTTCTAGAAGCATTGATGTTTAATCGGCTGAATGTATGAATAGTTCAGTCGTTTTCGCAGTGAATGAAGAGATTAAAAGACTAAAAAAGAGAGGTTTTTCATCGGTAATGATGCAGGAACTCGTGCGTCTTTATGAAACAAATTAAAAAACAACCAATTAGCTTTTCATTTCACCACTTACTGGATATACTCACAGTCAACTGTATAAAAAGACAGGTGACTTATGAAGCCGTTAACGCCCCGCCAGCAACAAGTTTTCGATCTAATCAAAAGTAAGATTGAAGAAGCCGGAATGCCACCAACACGAGCCGAAATTGCCCGTGAACTTGGTTTCCGTTCTGCGAATGCTGCAGAAGAACATTTAAAAGCGCTTGCTCGAAAACAAGCTATTGAAATCATTCCGGGAGCTTCACGCGGTATTCGTATCCTTCTGGAAGATGCCCCTGATGAGGGTTTGCCTCTCATTGGACAAGTTGCCGCAGGTGAGCCAATTTTAGCCCAGGAGCATGTTGAGACTCACTACAAAGTGGATCCTGGTATGTTCAAGCCTCAAGCGGATTTCTTACTGCGCGTAAATGGCGAAAGCATGAAAGACATCGGAATTATGGACGGAGATTTACTTGCGGTTCATAAGACACAAGATGTGCATGATGGACAAGTGGTCGTGGCTCGTGTCGATGAAGATGTAACGGTTAAGCGCTTAGAGCGTAAAGGTTCTACCGTACTATTACATGCTGAGAATGAAGAGTTCTCGCCAATTCAAGTTGACCTCACATCTCAACATCTTGCGATTGAAGGCATCGCCGTTGGTATTATTCGTAATACAGACTGGATGTAGTTTATGGGATTTATTCTCAATAACTTGCAAGTGTAATTGATATTCATTATCATCTTCTTTATGGTGACATAAGGAAGATGATGATGCCCCGACCAAATAAAAAAACTGACTCTAGTTATCAAATTCCAGCCAATTTGTTACAACCTCTTTGGCTTCGAAGCCGAGAAAGTTTAGTTGATAATGGACTGGTGTATGACCCTATCGCAGCCCAAGCATGTCAACGTTGCTATCTTGCTGCTGAATGCTTATCTGGGAATGTTGACCAGAAACAACTCCTTCATGCCACTCTTACTCAATTATGCGATGCACAAGTACTCCTGTTCTTACAACAATACCCAGATGCGTGGGTGATTAACGTTGGAGCTGGGCTCGATACTCGTTTTTATCGTATTGATAACGGTCGTTGTCATTGGCTTGAGCTGGATGTCACTGAAAACCTAGTGTGGCGACAGAAACTATTTCACAAGAATGAACGTTACCAATTGAGCTGTGGATCTGTGAATGATTTATCATGGCTCGATAGGTTGAACATTCCTGAGCAAGCCCCTGTGATGCTCTTGTGTGAACAAGCGTTGTTAGATTGTTCAGAAAAGCAGGTTGCCAACTTTGTACAAGCTCTAGGCCGTCATTTTGTTCAAGCTCATGCGTGCTTGGTTCTCGCGGGAGATCAAACCTCTTCCCGTATTGGTCAAGGTTTAGGTTCTAGTGATTATCAACACGGCTTTTCATCTCCTAGTGAGAAAGTACTGAATTGGCTGCCATGGGCGCAGTGGGTTCGACAATTTTCGCCACTCGATAAAAACTGCAGCCGTTGGAAATTTTGGCAGCGATGGTTATGCCGTTTCCCCTCATTAAAGCAGAGGTTAACCCCCGTTCTTATTCAACTTCGCTGGTAGGTGAGTTAGAGCCTTGCTTTGATGTCGCTGATTGTCGCGTATGAGATCACCGCTGAATGAGTAGCGGCTGAAATTCGACTAAGCTACACTCGCTCATCAACCAAAGAGGTGAGCGTGCAGAATCTATTCTTCCAAACTTTATCCAATCAAGCAGTACACAAACGCGTGTTGTTGCTTGCTATCCCAATGGTGTTATCCAATATCACGATTCCTTTATTAGGTTTAGTGGATGCTGCGGTTATCGGTCATCTTGAGCATGCTTGGTACCTCGGCGGTGTGGCTTTAGGTAGCATGATGATCAGCGTGACTTTCTGGTTACTTGGTTTCTTGAGAATGTCGACCACAGGACTTGCTGCTCAAGCATATGGCGGTGACGATAAACGCCAACTGGCTTTGGTTTTTGTTCAGGGTGTTGGAATGGCATTGAGTTTTGCATTTATTTTCTTGCTATTACACAGCGTCGTCGCCGATATTATTTTCGCTTTTAGCGATGCGAGTGAACAAGTTAAGCATTACGGAGAACAATACTTTTCGATTCGAGCTTGGAGTGCGCCAGCAGCGTTAGCTAATTTTGTCATTTTAGGCTGGTTACTCGGAACGCAAAATTCGAAAGCGCCTATGTGGATGGTGATTATTGCCAATGTCACTAATATTGCACTCGATATTCTTTTTGTAATGGGGTTAGGGTTAAAGGTAGAAGGTGCTGCCTTTGCTTCCGTTATAGCGGATTATGCAGGAATGAGTTTCGGTTTGTTATGCGTCGTTCGTGTGTGGCGACAAAAATCACTGCCTTCCCCAATGGCGATTTTGTCTCAAGCTCGTTCTGGTTTAAGCCGATTCATTAATTTAAATCGTGATATTTTCTTACGTTCACTTTGCTTGCAGGCTGCGTTTAGCTTTATGACCTTTAAAGGTGCGAACTTTGGTGATGAAGTGGTTGCTGCTAACGCGGTATTGATGAGTTTTCTAATGATGATCTCTTATGGCATGGATGGTTTCGCATATGCGATGGAGGCTATGGTTGGAAAAGCGATTGGAGCCAGGGATCGTGCGGAGCTAAATCAATCGCTCATCGGTACTTTTTTCTGGAGCTTGATCATCTGCGTTGGGCTGACCTTTGTTTTTGCTTTTTTTGGATCGCACATGATCCTGTTGATCACCTCTATCGGTGAGGTCCAAGATCTTGCCAATACCTATTTACCTTGGCTTGTAGCTATGCCTCTTGCGGCGATGTGGTGTTTTTTGTTGGATGGTATCTTTGTTGGTGCAACGAAAGGCAAAGAGATGAGAAATAGTATGTTTATTGCAACCAGCGGCTTCTTTCTACTCTTTTTCCTTTTTTCTTCACTTGGTAATCATGCGCTATGGTTGGCGATGATCGGTTTTATGCTAATGCGTGGCATTGGTTTGGGCACTATTTTTATCTATCAATGGAAGAAAGGGACGTTTTTAGGTGATTTTGACATTAAGAGCAGTGTTGCCTGATTAATTAAATTTTATAATCAAAGCGCCCTCACTGACGAGGGCGTTTTTATTTGAAGGAGAACTCTAGCGTTACATCTGCTTATAGCGACTTAATCTCATCGCGGCCTAACCAATATCGGTTTGCAAATATGAAGGTTAAAATAAGCGATTCAGCCCATTTAATGCGGCAACACGATAAGCTTCAGCCATTGTAGGGTAGTTAAAGGTAGTGTTGACGAAGTACTCAATCGTATTCGCTTCCCCTTTTTGTTCCATAATGGCCTGACCAATGTGAATAATTTCCGCAGCACGCTCTCCAAAAACATGGATGCCTAAGATCTCTTTTGTTTCTCGGTGGAACAGTATTTTTAAGCTACCTAAATCTTTACCTGAGATCTGTGCGCGCGCTAAATGTTTAAACGCAGATCGTCCCACTTCATAAGGCACTTTTGCCGCCGTGAGCTCTTGTTCTGTTTTACCTACTGAGCTGATTTCCGGGATGGTATAAATGCCCGTCGGGATATCTTCAATCAGGTGACCTTTTGCTTGACCATGAGTGATCGCTTGAGCGACAAAACGACCTTGGTCATAGGCGGCACTGGCTAGGCTAGGGTAACCAATCACATCCCCGACAGCGTAGACATGGTCGATCTCAGTTTGATAGTTTTGGTTCACCGCAATTTGACCACGAGAGTCCGCAGATAACCCCGTCGCTTCCAAATTGAGTTTATCAGTATTACCGGTTCGTCCATTGGCATAGAGAATACAGTCGGCTTTCATTTTCTTGCCAGACTCTAAATGAACGATCACACAGTCATCAGTGCCTTCAATTTTCTCAAAAGTTTCGTCGTTACGGATTACGACACCGCTATTCCAAAAGTGATAAGACAAAGCGTCAGAGGTTTCGTTATCTAAGAAAGAAAGAAGTCGATCACGAGTATTAATCAAGTCTGTTTTGACGCCTAAGCCACGGAAAATCGAAGCATATTCACAACCAATCACGCCAGCACCATAAATAATAATATGCTGAGGGTCGTGTTTTAACGATAAAATCGAATCGCTGTCATAAATTCGTTCATGTAAAAAATCGACATTGTCGGGTTGGTAAGGGCGAGAACCTGTGGCAATCACAAATTTATCGGCACTGTATATTTCAATGGTTCCATCGGCTTGAGTGACCGAGATTGTGTGGGAATCAGTAAATCGGGCGGTACCAAATACTAAGGTGCATTGGTTTCGATCGTAGAAACCTTGGCGTAAGCGAGTCTGTTTATCAATGACTGATTTGGCATGACCAAGGATGTTAGAGAACGTCGAGTGAATGCTGGAGTTGTTATTACAGAATAGGGGGTTGTTATTGAATTCAATAATACGACTGACCGCATGACGCAATGCTTTCGATGGGATCGTGCCCCAATGGGTACACCCTCCTCCAACGCTGCTCTCCTTTTCAATAATCGCGACATTCAATCCCGCTTTGGTTAATCCCATTGCTGCCCCTTCACCTCCGGGGCCACTACCAATTACGATCACGTCAAAGTGATTGGAATGTGCCATAATTCATCCTTGTTATAATTATTAACATTGCTGTAGCGAGATTTTAACTGATTAGTGGTCTTGGTAAATGAAAAGCACCCCAGAGAGTGGATCGGATCACGCAGATTCATCTAATTCTCAAATTTGGTATGCGGTATGTCTCCAAATGCAGAGTTGTCGATTGCAATTGGATCTCTGGGTGTATTAACTTCTTTGGGTTATTCAAGTGGGTGAATGTTAAGGCTTAAATTACGCCGTTATTCGCGTTATATTAAACACTACACATCATTCAATGATAACCAACAGAAGACCTAGTTAACTATGAAGTCCATGGGAATCCGCGCACAGCAAAAAGAGAAAACTCGTCGCTCATTGATTGACGCTGCATTTAGTCAGCTGAGTGCAGATAGAAGTTACTCGAATTTAAGCTTACGAGAAGTCGCTCGTGAAGCGGGTATTGCACCTACCTCTTTTTATCGTCATTTTAAAGATATGGATGAGTTAGGCTTAACTATGGTTGATGAGGGCGGATTACTATTAAGACAGCTGATGCGACAAGCTCGTCAACGAATAGTCAAAGAAGGCAGCGTGATCCGGACATCGGTAGAGACCTTTATGGAGTTTATCGAGAGTAATCCTAACGTTTTTCGCCTCTTATTACGTGAACGCTCTGGTACCTCATTTGAATTTAGAACTGCGGTAGCTCGAGAAATCCAACATTTTGCCGCAGAATTGACAGAATATTTAATTACCACTGGTATGAATAGAGAAGAGGCGATGACTCAAGCTGAGGCGTCGGTCACTCTTGTTTTTAGTTCTGGTGCTGAAGTATTAGATGTAGAAAAACATGAGCGAGAAGAGCTCGAAGAAAGATTGATTATGCAGTTGCGAATGATTGCCAAGGGCGCTTTTTGGTATCGCAAAGAACGTGAACGTAACCGATTAAAAGGCAGGATTGAATAATGTCGAATGAAAATAATGCTACAACTCGTAAGTCTGAAAAAAAAACGTTGGTATTAGCACTCATCGCGGGTGTATGTGGTGATGCTCTTTTGTCTTGGATGACAATGAGCGAAGTTTCGTTTTCTATTTTTCCACTAATTGCATTGGTACTATCTGTTCAGATGCTATACCAAGAGTACCTAAGCCGTCCTGTATCTGAAGATATTCCATTAGTTGGTTTGGCATGTTTCTTTGTCGGGATGTTTGGCCACTCCGCTTTCGTAAAAGCACAATACCCAGAAGCAGGCTCAAACTTTTTTTCGATTATGGTAATGCTTGTTCTGTTGGCTTGGGTCGGCAAGAAACTTGGCTTTATGGATCGTCCAACGGCTGAGTAAGTGATTTTTAAAATAAAAAACGAGCCGAAAGTGGCTCGTTTTTTTTGCTTTCAATTCTGTTCTACGCTTTGCGCTCTAGGAATACGCCTGCTTCCATGTGATGCGTATATGGAAATTGGTCAAATAGAGCAAAGCGAGTCACGTTGTGAGTTTCACTTAAAATATCTAGGTTTTCTTGTAGTGTCTCAGGGTTGCAAGAGATGTACATGATTCTCTCGTAGCTTTGAACCATCTTACAGGTATCGACATCCATGCCAGAGCGAGGTGGATCAACAAAGATGGTGTTGCAGTTGTAGCTCTTTAAATCAACGTTAGCTTGCTTCAAGCGACGGAACTCACGTTTGCCTTCCATTGCTTCTGTGAAGTCTTCAGCAGACATTCGGATGATTTGCACGTTATCGATATGGTTTGCTTCAATATTGTATTGTGCAGACACAACCGATGGCTTTGCTAATTCAGTCGCTAATACACGGTCAAAGTTTTGCGCTAAAGCGAGTGAAAAGTTGCCGTTCCCGCAATACAGTTCAAGCAAGTCACCACTGCTATCTTGAGTGCAATCGATAGCCCATTCTAGCATTTTCGTGGCAACCACACCGTTGGGTTGAGTAAAGCTGTTTTCTACTTGTAGGTAGATGTAAGGCTTGCCATTCACGTCCAGTTTCTCGATGACATAATCGCGGTCTAATACAATTTTCATCTTACGCGCACGGCCAATAATGTTTAGATTGAACCCTTCATCATTGAGTCGCTGTTTTAGAGCTTTGGCGTTCTCGATCCATGCTTCATCTAATTGGCGATGGTAAAGCAGCGATACTAATATCTCACCACTGAGAGTTGATAAGAAATCGACTTGGAATAATTTATGACGCAGTGCCTCACACTCTTTCATGGCATCAGTAAGCAGTGGCATTAAATCATTTATTAATCGACTTGCTGCTGGGAATTGATCGACGCGATATTTCTCTTTAGTCTCTTGATTGAACATGACGTAGTAGAGATCGTCACCTTCATGCCAGACGCGAAATTCTGCACGCATACGATAATGCTGCTCTGGAGATTCGAAGACTTCCAATTCAGGCACGTTGTATTGAGTAAACATTTGAGTAAGGCGTTCAACCTTCTCGGCCAATTGTTCTTGGTAGCGTTGCGGGTTTACATCTAGAGTCGCCATGTTCATGCCTTTTTGGTCGCGTGCATTTAAATCAGAGCGCAGATTTTATTCAATCCCTCGCGCTTGTCCAGTGCTGTTGTGTAATCCGTCTAAATTGTGTCCTAAAAACTATAGCTTATGCCTATCTTTAACTAGACAAACTATCAATAGCTTAATACTATCCTCGCGAGCTGGTGCCATTTTAGATGTATAGATGGCCGAAAAGGGAATCTGGTGCAAATCCAGAACTGACGCGCAGCGGTAAAAGAGAACGAGTATTTGTCAAACACTGCACATAGGTTTGTGTGGGAAGTTAAATATAAGGTGGCCTATTGGCTGTGCTCTTAAGTCCGAATACCTGCCAGCAGCTGAGTCATATCGGATGATTTAGTCGGAATTTACGCGATTTAGGAATACAAAATGAACAAATCCCTTTTAGCGATCGCTGTAGCATCGCTGCTTACCCCTATCTCTTATTTACATGCCCAAGAAGCCTCTGCTGATGAAACCATGGTGGTGACGGCTAATCGCTTTGAGCAGCCTCTAAATGAAGTTATTGCTTCAACTACTGTTATTACCAAACAAGAAATTGAAGAGTACCAAGCAAAGTCATTGGTTGATGTATTAAAACGAGTGCCTGGAATTGAGGTTTCTCAAACGGGTGGCCGTGGGCAAAGTGCCTCTATTTTTATGCGTGGTTACAATAGTGATCATGTCTTAGTCTTGGTTGATGGTGTAAGAATTGAAACATCGGCAGGCAAAGTTAGCTTTAATCACTTTCCAATTGGCTTAATCGAGCGTGTAGAAATTATTAAAGGAGCTGGTGGCGCTTTATATGGTTCTGATGCGATTGCTGGTGTCATCAATATAATTACAAGCACACAAGATGCAGAAGAAAGAACATCTGTAAATATTGGTGCGGGTAGTGACAACCAGCGTGAAGCTAGCTTCTCGACAACAAAAAAAGTAGCGGCAAGCGGTACGCTTAAACTTGCTGGTGGTTTTGAAGAAACTGAAGGTTTTGATATTAAAGACCCTGCAACAGGGCTGGATTATGGATATGAAAGCAGCAATATTTTTGCTGGCTATTCGCATCAAATTTCAAAACAGTGGTTAGGTTCACTTTCTGTTCGTTGGTTTGATAGCTTGGCGGAGTACGATTCATTTGGGAAAAAATTTGGTTATACAGAAAACTTAAGTGTAACCGGAGAAGTACAATATCAAGGTGATAAACTCAATTCCGTGTTTCGAGTAAATCAACAGGGCATTGATTCCCTGGAATATACTTCTGCAGAAGGTAAAGATGGAGCGGGAACTAAGAAATTTATTGATCAAACTAGTGTTCAATTCCTCAATCTTTATGCAATAAACAATTTGGTTTCTCTTGGTGCTGGTGCGGATTGGAGACAAGAAAAGCTCAGTGATGATTCTGTTGGGTGGGGGTTAGACCCACTAGTCGGGGAGACTCAAAATACGACTGGTGTTTATGTTTCTGGTGATATTAAAGATGAACGCTTTCATGTAAACGCGAGCGTTCGTAATGATAAGCATGATAAATACGACAATTATACCACTTGGAGTTTAGGTGGATCTTATAGTGTCGCTAAGAATCATCAAGTGCGAGCAAATATAGGTACGGCTTTTAAAGCGCCTAGCTATTCTGATTTATCAAGCAACCCAGATTTGAAAGCCGAAGAGTCTATCAATCGTGAAATTGGATATAGTGGCCAATTTGATCTCATTGATGTTGATGTCACTTATTATAACAATGAAGCCGACAATTTGATTATCTGGTACCAAGGAAGCCCATGGTATGCCGAAAATGTAGATGCGAAGCTGAAAGGTATCGAGATTTCAGCTGGATTTGATACCGGATTTATTCATCACACGATAGTTGCTGAATTTAAAGATCATAAAGATTCTAGAGGCAACAAACTCGCTAAACGAGCAGATGAAAATTATAAATGGTTGCTAGATGCTTACTATGAAGATGTTGAGTTCAACTTAACTTACCTTTATACCGGTGAGCGATTGGGGAATCCTGATGAAACCAATATTTCCGGAAATATGCTGCCATCAGTTAGCCTTTGGGATGTGTCTGTTGGCTACTGGATCAGTCCTGAACTAGTTGTTCGCGGTAAAATTGATAATTTAACTGATGAAAAATACCAAACGTCGCTGGGCTATAATGCTCCAGAGCGTCGGTTCTTTACTAATTTAAGCTATCAATTCTAAATATCTAAACCGCCTTCGGGCGGTTTTTCATTAGGGATAATTATGAAAAAGAACGTTGTTATTAGTTGGTCATCAGGCAAGGACTCAACTTTAACTTTAGAGAGACTAATTGAAGATCCAGATTATGATGTGGTTGGCCTCTATACAACATATGTTGGAAACCAGGTTCCCTTTCAAGCAACACCAATCGCTGTCGTTGAGATGCAAGCCCATCTTATTGGTTTGCCTCTAATCTTAATAGAGCTGCCTGAAGTCTTTCCAAGTAATGAGGTATACCAATCAGCAATTGTTGATGGTTTAAAGCAAAGCTCATTAGACATTCAAGCCGTAGCGTTTGGGGATATGTTTTGTAACGGTATTGCCGAATACAGAAAAGAATATATTGAACCTGCTGGCTGGGAATGCGTTTTCCCACTGATGGGTACACCAAGCGAAGAACTTGCTGAAGAGATCATTCAACGTGGTGTTCAAACATTTATCGTGACGGTCGATGGCCAGCATTTAACGAATGATTGGTGTGGAAAAGCGTATACAAAGGAATTACTGAAGAACCTGCCAAGTTCGGTTGATCCATGTGGCGAAGATGGCGAGTTCCACACATTGGTGACGAACGCTCCTTGCTTTAAAGGGAGCATTGATATTGTGCTACAAAATATCGATAGTGAAGGGCGTTTTAGTCATCAAAAATATTTAGCAACCTTGAACGAAAATTCGAGGTGATTGCCAAAATATTAGGAGCGAGTATTATTGCTGCGTATTTTTCTCGAGGCTGAAGCGTGTCTAAACAAAGTAAACGAGTGCTGGTTTTTGATTCGGGTGTTGGTGGCTTATCTGTATATCAAGAAATCAAATTCCTCTTACCTCAACTTGATTACATCTATATTTTTGATAACGAAGCTTACCCATACGGTGAGCTCGAACAAAGTGTATTAATACAGAGAGTCAAAGCTCTTGTGCTTGATTTTGTAGCCAAGCATGAGGTTGATCTTGTTGTTATTGCTTGTAACACGGCCAGTACAATAGTACTCCCGACTCTTAGAGAAGAGTTAACTATACCGATTGTCGGTGTGGTTCCTGCCATTAAACCTGCATCATTGCTATCAACCAAAGCCGTGGGACTTATCGCTACACCAGCAACTGTCACTCGAGAGTACACACATGATCTCATTAAGAGCTTCTCTCTAGACAAAAACGTAAAACTCCTTGGCTCTACAAGATTAGTTGATATGGGAGAAGAAAAGCTAAGAGGCGAAAGTGTCAATATCGATGAACTTGCGACGATTTTATCGCCTTTAGTTAATCATATTGATGTTGCGGTTTTGGGATGTACTCATTTCCCTCTAATTAGAGATGAGATTCAACAAGTGTTAGGGTCGAATGTTGTATTAATCGATTCAGGAAAAGCAATTGCGCGGAGAGTTGAAGAGTTGCTCGAACTCACCGAGATAAAAGAGAAAAGTCAGGTAGGAATGAATCAAATTTTTTGTAGTGCGCCTCCTATAAAAGAGGACGCACTAAATATTATATTGAATCAGCTAGGCTTTATTCCTGTTCAGCTTCATCAATTTCAGGATGTTTAGGGTCATTTGCAATACGTACTTTCAGAGTTCGCTGCATATAATCCTTATCATTTAATGCTGAAATAGCCGTTTGCACATCATTGCTTGCCATAACAACAAAACCAAACCCTCTACGTTTACCAGTACGCTTATCTTTCATTAGGCGTACAGCAAACACTTCACCCTGCTCAGAGAACAATTCGCGAACATGAGATTCGTTGGCTTTATAAGGTAAGTTACCTACATAAAGTGTCTTAGTTGATGGGTTTTGTTCAGGCTCACTTGCCGACTTGGTGCTTGAAAGATTAAGAATAAAAGCGGAAGCCAAAACACCGATAACAAAAGTTAGCGCAGGGGAAATAGCAACCTGCGAGAATACAATGCCACCTAGAACAGCTAGAGCGACGGTTAACAAGATAGATTTTTTTGAGTTCATATATGAATACTACATTTTAAGTAACGAAATAGACGCATCTACTATTAACATAATAGATACATGAATCTTACGTACATGCTTGACGTTTTTCCAACCCATTGCTGTGATGCGTTTCAAATGTTGAAATTTTATTCGATAAACAATGGATTGTTTGTATTTTAAACGAACAGAAATTTATTGCAAAAAAGTACTTGTCATAAATTCATTCATCTCTATAATGCCGCCTCACTGACACGGAACGAGACGCAAGTCACGATTCGAAATCAGTAGAGAAAATAAGTTTTTTTAAAAACATATTGACTCTTAAATTGGGAAGCGTATTATTCGCACCCCTAGCGACATGCCGAAAGGCAAGCTAGAAAAGCTCTTTAACAATTTAGACCTATCAATCTGTGTGGGCACTCGTTGATGATAATCACTAGTTTCGTACTGTTTGGTTTCGTTTTTTAAAGCGAAAGTAAATTAAGTCGAAACAAAAGATATCAATGAACTGAGTGACCAAAACAAGTTCTTAGAACTTGGCACAGTCAATTCATTATCATTCTGTTGGAATGATAATAGCTTTAGAATTACATGTTCACGTTCCTTTTTCGAAAAGAGCGAATGA